>JANPGL010000627.1:0-6189 GCA_031423915.1 Actinomycetes bacterium
TCGGGACCGTCCCGTCCGCAGCAGCTCCTCACGCTGTCGGCCCGCACGCCCGCCGCGCTCGACCGGGCCACGGCCGACCTGGCCGCGCACCTGCGGGCGCGCCCCGACGTGTCGCTGGCCGACGTCGCCTTCACCCGGCTCGCCGGACGCAAGGCCTTCCGTTCCCGGCGCGTCGTGGTGGCATCGTCGGCGAGCGACGCCGCCGCCGCGCTCGAGACCCTCGACGCCCGGCGCGTCGTCACCCAACAGGTCCGAGGAGAGTCGGCCTCGGTCGTGTTCATGATGCCGGGCGGCGGCGCCCAGCACGCCGGCATGGGCCGGCAGCTGTACGACACCGAAGACGTGTACCGCCGCACGATCGACGAGGTGTGCGCCGTGGTGAACCCCGGGCTCGGGGTCGACCTGCGCACCCTGCTGTTCCCCGCCGCACCCACGGAGGACGACGACCGCCGCCTCCAGCGCCCGGGCGTGGCCCTGCCGGCGTTGTTCGCCACCGAGCTGGCCATGGCGGCGCTGCTGGCATCGTGGGGCGTCGAGCCCGCCGCCATGATCGGCCACAGCGCCGGCGAGTATGCGGTGGCCTGCCTCTCGGGCGTACTCACGATGCCCGACGCGGCGCGGCTCGTGGCCCTGCGCGGGCGGCTGTTCGAGACCCTGCCCGCCGGCGGGATGCTCAGCGTGCCCCTCCCCGAAGAGGAGGTGCGCGCCCTGATCGGCTCGGGGCTCGACATCGCCGCGGTGAACGCCCCGGAGCTGTGCGTCGTGTCGGGCCCGGTGGGCCTGCTCGACGAGCTCGAGGCCACCCTGGCCGCTCGTGAGGTCGACGCCCTGCGCGTGCGCATCGACGTCGCCGCCCACTCCGCCATGCTCGAGCCGATCCTGGCCGAGTTCCGGGCCTACTGCCGCACGATCCGATTCGCGGCGCCTCGCATCCCGTACGTGTCGAACCTCACGGGCACGTGGGTCACCGAGGCCGACGTGACCGACCCCGAGTACTGGGTCCGTCACCTGCGCCAACCGGTCCGCTTCGGTGCCGGGCTCGAGACCATCCTGGCCGAGGGCGAGCGCGTGCTCGTCGAGATCGGCCCGGGTCGCACGCTGGCCGGCCTGGCCCGCCTGGGCCCCACGTCGGCGGCCGCCGTCACCCCCACGATGCGTCACCCCAAGGAGGAGACGGCCGACCTTGCCGTCGCCCTCACCGCCGTGGGTCGGGTGTGGGCCGCCGGGGTCGATGTCGCTCCCGAGCGGCTGTGGTCGGGCGAGCGGCGCCGCCGCGTGCCGCTGCCCACGTACCCCTTCGAGCGGCAGCGCTACTGGGTCGAGCCCGACAAGGGCACGGCTCCGGCGGCCACCCCGACAGGGTTGTTGCGCAAGCTCCCCGACGTGACCGACTGGTTCTCGGTCCCCGCGTGGCGGCGGTCGCTCACCCCGGCCCCGCCCGTGCGGTCGGGTCCGGTCACCTGGCTCGTCGTCACCGGTGGCGAAGCGCTCGCCAGCGAGGTCGTCGATGCGCTGACCGGCCGTGGCGACCGGGTGGTGACGGTTCGGTTCGGCACCGCCTTCCACGAGATCGGTGACGGCCACTACGAGCTCGATCCCTCGCTCGTGGCCGACTGGGTCGGTCTCGTCGACCGCCTCGCGGCCGGCGACCGCCTGCCCGACCGCATCGTCCACCTCACTGCGGTGGCGCCCCCGGGACGGCGCCGGCTGCGACGCGGGCCCGATCCCCTCGCCGCCTTCGAGACGGCCGTGAGCCGCGACTACGCCAGCGTGCTCTTCCTGGCCCGTGCCCTGTCGGCATACGCCAAACCGATGCGCCTGGCCGTCGTGACGGCCGGCGTGCACGTCCTCGACGCGGACCGCGATGCGGTACCGGCCCGCGCCCTGCTCCACGGCGCCGCGCGCGTCATCCCCCGCGAGCTCGGCCACGTGTCGACCATCGCCATCGACCTCGATCTCGACGCCACCGATCGGGCCGACGGGCGACGCACGCCGCTGGCCACGCTCCTGCGCGAGCTCGACGCCGACGCCCCCGAGGACCTCGTCGCCTACCGGCGCGGCGTGCGGTGGGCCCGCACGTTCGAACCCACGCCACTGCCGCCTGCCGGGGTTTCGCCCTGGCGGGCGGGCGGCGTGTACCTCGTGACCGGCGGCCTCGGCGGCATCGGCCTGGCCGTGGCCGAGCAGATCGCCCGCCGGGCGCCCGGCGCCCGCCTCGTGCTCGTGGGTCGCACAGCGCTGCCGGTCGAGCACGAGTGGGACCGACTCCTCGCCGACGCCACGACCGACGCCGCGGTCCGTCACCGCATCGAGACCGTCAGGTCGATGCGGTCGTCGGGTGCGCACGTCACGGTCATCGGGGCCGACGTCACCGACCTGGCGGCCATGGGAGCGGTCATCGAGCGGATCCGCGCCGAGCACGGGCCGATCACGGGCGTCGTGCACTCGGCCGGCATCCTGCGCGACGCGCTCATCGCGCTGCGCACGCCCGACCCGTTCTCGACGGTGATCGACACCAAGGCCCGTGGGCTGCTCGTGCTCGACGCCCTGCTGGCGTCCCGACCTCCCGAGCTGCTGGTGCTGTTCTCCTCGGTCAGCTCGATCATCGGGCTCCCGGGACAGATCGACTACTCGGCGGCCAACGCGTTCCTCGACGCGTTCGCCAACCAGCGCAACCTCGCGGGCCGGACCCGAACCGTCGTCGTGAACTGGAGCGCATGGCAGGAGGTCGGCATGGCGGTCGACGCCGTCCAGGCCGCCCACGCCCGCAACGAGGGTGACGGCGCACCGGCGGCCTCGCCGGTGAACCTGCTCGAGCGGGTCGACGACGGGGGCGACGACGTCGTGTACTCCACCGCCTTCAGCCGGAAGCGTCACTGGCTCGTCGCCGAGCACGCGGTGCGCGGCGGCGACGCGCTCGTGCCCGGCACCGGGCACCTCGAGCTGGTCCGCAGCGCCGCGGCAGCCGCGCAGCCCGCCGCCCGCGCCATCGAGCTGCGCGACGTGTTCTTCCTGTCGCCGTTCCAGGTCGGCGCGGGCGAGGTGCGGACGTTGCGCGTCAAGGTGTCGCGGCCGACCGGCGCCGTGGTCGTGTGGAGCGACGCCGAGGCGTCACCCCACGTGACGGCCGCCGCCACCGCCGTGGAGCCCGAGCCGGGTCCCCGCCACGATCTGGCCGCCATCCGGGCCCGGTGCACCGAGCGGGTGGAACGCTTCGACGGCTACTCGGACCAGCGGTTCATGGACTTCGGCCCACGGTGGGGGAACCTCCGGTCGGTCGAGTACGGCCGCGGCGAGGCGCTCGTCACCACCGTGATGCCCGACGAGTTCGCAGCGGAG
This sequence comes from Actinomycetes bacterium, assembly GCA_031423915.1. Lineage (GTDB taxonomy): Bacteria > Actinomycetota > Acidimicrobiia > Acidimicrobiales > Ilumatobacteraceae > JANMAT01. The sequence goes on from JANPGL010000627.1 coordinate 3,340, forward strand.
ACCGAGGCACTGTGGCTTCATCCGGCGGCGCTCGACATGGCGACCGGCAGTGCACAGGCACTGGTGACCGGGTTCACCGACGACACGTTCCTCGTGCCGTTCTCCTACGCCCGGGTCCTAGCGCGCGGCCCGATCCCGGCGCACGCCGTGAGCCATGTGCGTCTGCGCCCGTCGGACGCGTCGGATGTCGCCGTCTTCGACGTCGCCATATGCGACCCCGACGGCGTCGAAGTCGTCACCGTCGAGGGCTTCACCATGAGGCGGGTCGCCGTTGGCGCCGCGCTCACCCAGCAACGCCAGGCCGCCACCCAGCTGGCCGAGCCCGCCGGCGCAGAGTCCCCCATCGAGGCCGCGCTCCGGGAAGGCATCCTGCCGTTCGAAGGCGTCGACGCCCTCGAACGGATCCTGGCCGTGGACGTGGGCGCCCAGGTCGTGGCCTCGTCCATCGACGTGCGCCTGTGGGCAGCCAAGGTCGACGCCGAGGCGATGATGGCCGACGGCGACGACGAGGGGGGTGACGACGGCTCGTCGGCGCCTCAGTACGAGCGGCCGAACATCAGCGCGACCTTCGTGGCGCCGCGCACTCCCGTCGAGCGCGAGCTGGCCGCCATGTGGCGCGAGCTCCTCGGCGTCGAGCGCGTCGGACGTGACGACGACTTCTTCGAGCTCGGCGGCCAGTCGCTCATCGCGGTGCGGCTCTTCACGCGCATGCGACGGCGGTACAGCATCGACCTGGCGCTGGCCACGCTGTTCGAGGCGCCGACCATCGCCCAGTGCGCCGCCATCGTCGCCCATGCCACCGGTCTCGACGACCGGCCCGACGGGCCCGGCGAGTCGGGCGAGTCCGTGGGGCGGGCCGAGTCCGGCGACCCGACGACGGTCCCCGCCCGGGGTGCGCCCGTACCGGTGGCGGCCGCCGGCTTCCGCTCCCTCGTCACGATCCAGCGCGGCAGCGATCGGACCCCGTTCTTCTGCGTGCACGGCGCCGGCGGCAACGTGCTCAACTTCCGTGACCTGTCGACCGCCATGGGTCGGAGCCAGCCGTTCTACGGACTCCAGGCGCGCGGGGTCGACGGCATCCTGCGGCCGCACCGCTCGATCGAGGAGATGGCCACGGCCTACCTCGAGGAGGTGGTCGGCGTGCAGCCTCGCGGCCCGTACCTGCTGGGCGGGTACTCGGGCGGCGGGCTGGTGGCGTTCGAGATGGCACACCAGCTGCGCGCCGGAGGCCAGGACGTCGGGCTCGTCGTTCTGCTCGACACGTTCCCCCCGTCGGTGCCTCAGCGACGAACCACGCTCGCCATGAGGCTCGGGCGTCTGCGCGAGGACGGCGCCGGCTACCTCACCCACATCGTGCGGCACCGCGTCGACGAGCGCCACCGCCATGCGGCCGCCGCCAAGGTCGCCCAGCTCCTGGCCGCTGATGCACCGATCCCGAGCGAGCTGCGCAACGACCACCTCGACGCCAACTTCGGTGAGGCGTCGGCCCGCTACGTGCTCCGGCCGTGGGCAGGCCGTGTCCTCCTGCTGCGCGCCCACGAGCTGGCGTTCGCGTTCCGGATGCTGGACGACACCTACGGCTGGGCCGACGTGGTCGGCGACGGGCTCGAGGTCGTCGAGGTGCCGGGCGACCACAACACGGTCATGCTCGGACCGAGCGCGGCGCGCCTGGCCGAGGCGCTCCGCAACGCCATCGACAGCGTGGGCCATCCCATGGGCGACGCGACCGGATCAGCGGAGCCCCTCGACGAGGAGCAGCACCCCGAAGACGACGAAGGTCAGCGCGGCACCGACCTTGATGACGCGCTCCGGTAGGCGCGCCCCCAGCTGCTGACCGACGACGATGGCCAGCCCGTCGGCGGCCACCATGCCGATCGTGGAGCCGGCCCACGTTCCCACCACCCCGTGGTCGGTGGCGAGGGTGACGGTGGCCAACATCGTCTTGTCGCCCAGCTCCGCCAGGAAGAACGCGCCGGCCACCGTGAAGAACACCGACCGGGACGAGCGCGCCGCGCGGGTTTCGTCGTCCTCGCCCAGCTTGTCCCCTCGCAACGTCCACGCCGCGAAGGCGAGGAACGCCAGGCCCGCGATGACGTTGATCGGCTTCGTCGGCAGGGCCAGCCCGAGCACGGCGCCGATGGCGACGCTGGCCAGGTGCACCACGGCGGTGGCGGCGGTGATGGCCACCAGGATCGTGCGGGCTTTGTAGCGGGCGGCGAACGTGAGCGCCATGAGCTGGCTCTTGTCGCCGAGCTCGGCCACGAAGATGATGCCGAAGCTGATCAGGAACGCACTCACGCGGGCCTCCGGGGCACGGTCCGACCGAAGGATGGATGCCTTCGACCGGACATCGGTTGATGTCGGGTCGAAGGTCTTGCTCACCCGGTGACGCTGGGCTCGGGGACCGGGGCTCATCACCCAGCATGTCGATCACCCGACGAGGAGCTACTCCCCTTCGAGGTACGACCCTACCGCTCCCGGTTGCTTCCACGCACGCGCCGGGCGATGCGATCGCCCCTGGACCACCGGTCCGCGCCCGTTGGTCGTAGTCCACACGTCCACTGGCCGGTCGCGCCGATGTCGTCGGATCCTTGGTTCATCGCCGCCGAACACGTCGGAGGCGACCATCCCGAGGAGACCCCATGAACCGCAACCGTCTGAGCGGCACCCGCCGCACCGTGCTCGTCATCGCTGCGCTCGGCGGCCTGGCCGGTACCGGCCTGCTCGCCTCGACCGCCGGTGCCGCCAACGCCCGTGGCGGCGACGACACCTCCGTCGAGGTGCGGGGCCGCGGCGGCGACCCGGCCGGCCACGCCAAGCACGGCGCCGACGACCCCGCCGGCCACGTCC
>JANPGL010000628.1:0-4576 GCA_031423915.1 Actinomycetes bacterium
ATCGGCCCCGACGACCACCGCGTCCACAGCCGCGCGCTCTGCGCGTGCGCCGGCGCCGAGGAGGTCGATGAGCAGCCCGCGCAGGCGATCAGGGTCGTCGCCGATGAGCCGGCCGAAGTCGCGCACCGCTGCTGCGAGGGCCTCCTCGGTGGTGACAATGGGATCGTTCACGGCAGTGCCCCTTCGTGGATGGTGGACGGCACATCCGCCCACGACGACAGGTTCACAAGCCTGGCTGCGAAGTCACCGAAGCGACGCTGAAAGGGGCTGCGGCGAGGCGTGTGCCGCCGGTGGGGCGCGTGCCGAGCCAGCAGGCACCGATGGCCCGCTCGACCGCCGTCGCGCGCCGCTTCCGCCGCCCCGCTCATCACGCCCCTTCCCTCGGGTGGTGGCAGTGTGACAAGGATCGTCGTCACCGTCAACCATGGGCCTGCTGGCGTCACGGTGCCTGGCGGAACGCCCAGAGCGGTCGCCCATGGGCCTCCGTCGGGACCGTGCCCCGCCGCCATCCCGTAGCGTGCGGGAACCAGCGAGGAGCCCACCATGGTCCACCAACCACCACGTAGCACCGCGCCCGCGGCGTCGGGGGAGCGAGCCCTCCGTGCCTGACGCACCCGCCGGACCCGTCGTGCCCACCGTCGGCTCCGGCTGGATCGCCGCCGACGTGCCGATCGGTTGGACTGCCATCTCCACGCTGGCGCTCAACGACGCGGGCGACGACCTCCGAATCGTCGTCCATTGCGAGCGCCTGGACCGGGTGGTCGACCTGGACGACTACGCCGACCACCACGAGTCGCTGCTCGCGGGGGCCGGATGGTTCGACACCGAGGCCGTGACGACCACGCTGCTCGGTGGGCAACGGACGCGGAGTCGATTCGCAGCGTGGGTGAATGCCGACGGCCGCGCCATGGTCACGCTGCTGGCCTGTGCCGCGTCGGATGGCTGGGGGGTGCGCAGCCAGGTGACCGCGCCGCACGCGACGGCCATGGCGCGCCTGCCCGACGTGGTCGAGGTCCTCGGCTCGGTCACGTTCCCGTTCTCGGACCCGACCGCCCACGGGCCTTCAGGCATCTTTCAGGACTAGCGCACCCACACACGCGAGGATCGACGCATGGAACGCATCGTGCTGGTACCCGAGGAGATGGAACGGGCGGCGGAGGCCCTGCGCGGCGAAGCCTCGCGCCTGCGCGCGTGCGGCGATCACGTGTGCCTTGCCGCCGACCGCTGCTGCGCGCCGGTCAACGTCGTCGGCGCCGTGACCGAGGCGGCGGCCGCTGTGCGGGCCCGAACCGCCGCCGTGGCCGACGCGCTCGACGACGATGCCCGGGAGCTCGACCAGCGAGCGGCGCTCGCCCGGTTGAGCCAGCAGATCGGCGGGCTCTCGGCGGGCAGCGCGCCAGCGCCCGCCGCGGGCGCGACCGACCCCGCCGTCGACGCGCTGTCCGCCGCGACGTTGGCCGCGCTCGTGGCGCTGCTGCAGCAGCTGCTCGCCGGGGCCGGTGCGGTACCCGCGCCCGCGACGCCAACACTGATCGAGGCCGTGGTCGGCGGTTCGGTCGTGGGGGGCACCGGTTCCATCGCTCCGCCGGGTGGCATCCCCGGGCCGGTCGTGGCGGTGATCGGCGGCAGCGCACCGCTCGGCCTGAGCATCGTGCCCGGCAGCCCGTCGTCGGGGTTCGGGGCACCGCCGATCGAGTCGGGCACGGTCGGCGGGTCGTGGTCGACGACCGCCACGGACGCCATCGGCTACATCGCCACCCCGGGCCCGATGGTCACGGCCGGCGGGAGGCCGAGCGCGCGCCGAGATGCCACCGTGAACGACCTGATGGCGCGCATGGTGGTCGTGCCCGACGTGATGCGCGACCTGGCCAGGGATCAGGCCCGCGCTGCGATCTCGTTGTCGAACCTGAACAGCGGCAGCAACCGTGACCCGTTCCGCGAGGTGCCTTGATGCTGACCACCGCATGTTGCGGTGCGCCGATCGGGGAGCCCGCATGACGGTGGACCCGAGCGAGATGCGCGAGCAGGCCCGACGGCTGCGCGGCGAGGCCGCGGCGCTGGAGGAGGCCGCACGAGCCGTTCGCCTGGGACTCGCCGCTGAGGCGATGCACGGCCCGGCCGCCGACCGGCTGCGCGAACGGCTCGGGCTCCATGCCGCGGCGATCCTCGACGCGGCGACGGACAGCTCGACGATGGCGGCCGCGCTCGAGCAGCATGCCAGTGCGCTCGAGCTACGAGGACCTACCGCATGACCGCGGCCGGCGGCACGTCGCTGGCGCGCCCGCGTCGGGATCGTCCGGCGAGCGCTACAAGATCGCTGCACCCGTCTTTCACCGTCGGGGTGCATCATCGGTCGTGCCGGGCGATCAGCGTCCGGCAACGAGACGAACATCGGAGACAAGGACCATGGCACGCATTGGTGCATCGATCGAAGAGCTGAGCGACCTGCGGGCGGCGTTCGACCGCCAGGCCGAGCAGGTGATCCAGCTCGCCCGGATGATCCGCTCGCAGCTCGACAACACCGCTTGGGAGGGTCCGGCGGCCGAGCGCTTCCGCTCGTCGTGGACGGGCGAGTTCGAGCCGGGCATGAGCCGTCTCTCCGGCGCACTGCGTGATGCCGGCGTCGAGGTCGACAAGCGTCGCGAGGCGCTCCTCCAGGCCGGCGGCTGACCTCACGGTCGCGAAGGGGACGAACGACATGGACACCATCGATCCGATCAGCATGCGGAGTGCGGCGCAGCAGCTCACCCGTCGGGCCGACGCGCTCCGCACCAGCGCATCCACCACCGCCCGCCAGGTGGACACCATGGTCTACGCGGGTCCGGCCGCCGACCGCTTCCGCGCGGCGGCCCGGAACGAGACCGCCCGCATCGTCGAGGCCGCGACGCAGCTGGACGATGCTGCGGCCTTGCTGCTGCGGGCTGCGGCGCAGGTCGAGGCCGAACGGGCCCAGCTGCCCCGGAGCTGGTGAGTCGCCGCCATGACCTGGGTGATGATCGAACCGGCGTCACTCACCGACGGGGCGGCCACGCTGCGGGCAACGGCCGACGCGTTGCTCGAGGGCGCCGACGCGCTGGCCAACGTGTGCCGCACGTGCTGTTCGCCGCCCGCGACCGCGGCCGCCCTCGATCCGCTCGTCGCCGCGGCATGGACGCGCCTCACCGGTGCCGCGGCCTCGCTCACCGAGCAGGCGGCCGACCTCGACCGGAGGAGTCGACTGGTCAGTGCCGACGCGGGCCTGGCCGGCGCGATGGCCGCGGCCTGGGGCGCCTCGACGGCCGCCAGTGCGGCGAGCGGCGGCCCGGCCCAGCCTGGCGCGGACGTCACGACCCCGCTCACGTCCAACTGGCTCGCCGGCATGGACGATGGTCGCCCCGGCGTCGCCGCCACCTGGACGACGGGGCCGTGGCTCGCTGGCCTCGACGGTGGAGGTTCCGCCGGGGGCGGTGCGGGCGCCGGCACCGGCGGGTGGGTGGACGAGATGGCCGCCCTGAGCGCCGCAGCGGGCGCCCAGTGGGGGCCGTCGATGGCCACGTGGGGGATCCCCACGACGGCGGTGCTGCCGGCCAGCGTGTTCAGCGGCGGTTCGCTCGCCCCCACCGTCGGCCTGTCGACACCGTCGACCATGGAGATCATCTCCACCGTGCTCAACCAGGGTGACCTGGCGACCAGGTGGCAATCGCCCACGTACGCCGACTGGATCAGCAGCGGTCACGCCGGCTCGCCCGACGACTACCGCCGCCAGTTCGGCTTCGCCTACCTCGACGGCCACTACCAGCTGCGCTGAAGCGGCTCGGGGCCCGATGCGCTGGACGTTCGGATGGACCTCGTCGGCGCGCTTCACCTGGGTGGAAGACGAAAGGCTGCGCGACGGTCACCATTGCGCTGACCAGGGCGCTCGTCGCGGCGACCTACCGCCTCGATGTGTACCTCGGTCCGAACTACAAAGTGGTCGGCCGACTGACGTTCGCCGTGGCCTGAACGGATCAGGGCCGACAAGGGGCCCGATCCCGCTGCTCTTACTGCGTCCTGCTGAGCTTTCCCTGGAGAAGCTGACGGCCGGCCGTACAGGGGCCTTCCGGTGACGAGAGCTCTTCGCTGATGGCAAAGGCCGTGACACCGCTGGCCGTGAACGACTCGATCGCGAGCGTGATGGTGACGGTCGTGTCTTTCGACTTACCATTGCACGTCTGCCCCGCACCAGGCAGCACCGAGCCAGTAGCCGCGAACGTGGAACCCGATCGGGCCAGTGGCAGGTCCTCGAAGGCGCCGTAGGCGCTTGTGATGATCCAGCCCGACCCGCGCCGGACGATGATGTACTCCCGCTGCTGCGGGTCCTTGCATGCCGAGCTGAACCCTTCGCACGCCGTCACCGACACTTCACCGGAGAAGCGCGCCGTGCCGAACCCGCCGCTCGGGTCGACCGTGTTGCCGTCGACCGGTGGCGGGGTGATCGGTGGAGCTGACGTCGAGGCCGTGGTCGGTGGCGGGGCGGTGGTGGGGGGGGGGGGGGGGGCGCCCCCCCGGGGGGGGCCCCCGGGCGGCCCCGCCGGCCGGGGGGGCGGCGGGGGGGGGG
>JANPGL010000629.1:0-5775 GCA_031423915.1 Actinomycetes bacterium
GCGTCAACGACCGCCGGCTGGGGCCGCCCATCGTGGTCACCGCGCTCGACAACCACATCACCGGGCTGCCCGAACGGCTCGAGCACCTGGCCGCGCATCCCCACGTACGGATCGTCGCCCACGACGTGACCCAGCCGTACCCGGCCGGGCTCCCGACGCCCGACTGGATCGTGCACGGCGCCTCGATCGCCTCGCCCACCTTCTACCGTCGATTCCCGCTCGAGACGCTCGACGCCAACGTGACCGGTACCCGACGGATGTTGGAGCTGGCGGCCACCGGCCCGGCCCGCGGTGTGGTGGTGCTGTCGACCAGCGAGATCTACGGCGATCCCGACCCGGCAAACATCCCGACGTCCGAGACCTACCGGGGCAACGTCAGCTGCACCGGGCCGCGGGCCTGCTACGACGAGTCCAAGCGCCTCGCCGAGACCCTGTGCGCCATCGCCCACCAGCAGTGGGGCACCCGGGTCATGGCGGTCCGCCCGTTCAACGTGTTCGGCCCCGGGCAGCGTCTGGACGACCGGCGGCTCATGCCCGATCTGCTGTCGGCCGCGCTCGAGGGCCGCGGCCTCGTGCTCCACTCCGACGGTCGGGCCACGCGGGCCCTGTGCTACGTGAGCGATGCCACCCGCGCCCTGTTCGTCGTGCTGCTGCGCGGCGCGGCGGGCGAGGCGTACAACCTCGGCAACGACGAGGCCGAGCGATCGGTGCGCGAGATCGCCGAGCTCGTCGCCGGCGCCGCACCCGGCTCGTCGATCGGCTTCGCACCGAGCGACGACCCCGCCTACCTCAGCGACAACCCCCAGCGCCGCTGCCCCGACCTGACCAAGCTCCGCGGGCTCGGGTTCACCCCGCTGGTGGGCGCCGAGGCGGCCATCGAGCGCACCCTGGCGTCGTACCGAGCCGAGGTGCCCTCGTGCGCGTGAACGTCATCGGCGCTGGCTACGTCGGGCTCGTCACCGGGGCCGGCCTGGCCTCGCTGGGCGACGACGTCTGCATCGTCGAGCGCCTCGAGGAGCGCCGCGCCACCGTGCGGTCCGGGCGAGCCCCCTTCCACGAGCCGGGGCTCGACGAGCTGTTGTCGCGCGTGGTCGGCGAGGGCCGTCTCACCGTCGTCGGCGAGATCGAGCACGCGCCACCCGCCGACGTCTGGTTCATCGCCGTCGGCACGCCGAGCGTCGACGACCGCATCGACCTCGGTGCCGTGCTGGCGGCCACCGACGAGATCGGCCGTGCCGTGGCCGCCACCAGCACCCGCACGGTCGTCGTCGTGCGGTCGACCGTGGTGCCCGGCACCACCGACGGGCCCGTCCGTGACCGGCTGGCCGCAGCCGTCGGCGACGCCCTCGACCGTCGGGTGGGCCTGTGCGCCCAGCCCGAGTTCCTCCGCGAGAGCACCGCACTGGCCGACTTCGTCCGACCCGACCGCATCGTGGTCGGCGGCCGGGAGGCGTGGGCCTGCGAGATCGTCGCCGGCCTGGTGGCCCGCCTCGGCGGCACGGTGATCCACACGACGGCCACGAACGCCGAGATGATGAAGTACGCCTCCAACGCACTGCTGGCCACGCTCGTGTCGTTCGCCAACGAGATCGCCGCCGTGTGCGAGCACACGCCCGGCGCCGACGCGCACGACGTGCTCGGGTCGGTGTGCCTCGATCGGCGGTGGCAGGTCGATGGTCGGACACCCGACCTGGTGTCCTACCTGCGCGCCGGTGCCGGCTTCGGCGGCAGCTGCCTGCCCAAGGACGTGGAAGCGCTCGTGTCGACGGCACGCGACCGTGGCGTCGAGCCGTGGCTGCTGCACGGCGTGCTCCAGCGCAACCGGTCGCGACCGCCGGCGCTCGTCGAGCTGTGCCGGGCGGTGCTGGGCGGGCTGGAGGGCCGTACGATCGCCGTGCTCGGTCTGTCGTTCAAGCCGGGGTCCGACGACCTGCGCCGCTCCCCCGCCGTCGAGCTCGTGCAGTTGCTGGTGGCCGCCGGGGTCGTCGTGCGCGCCCACGACCCGCTCGCCGCCGACGCCGCCGCCGCGGTCGTGCCTGCGGCGGTGCTGCGGTTCGACGACCTGGCCGACTGCGTGACCGGCTGCGATGCGGCCGTGGTGGCCACCGCGTGGCCCGAGTACCGCGAGGCCGACTGGAGCGCGCTGGCGGCGCGCATGGTCGGACGCGACGTGATCGACGGACGCGACGCCTTGCGGGGCATCGCGCTACCGGCGGCGCTGCGACGCCACACCATCGGCCGGGTGGCCGATCCCCAACCCCTCGAGCAAGGAGCTGCACGATGAGCGACGCCCTGCGAACCACCATCCTGGAACTGGTGAGCCGCTACTGGACCGAGGAGCACCAGCAGGCACCGTTCGTGCCCGGCGTCAGCCGCGTCAACTACGCCGGGCGCGTGTACGACGATCGGGACATGATGGCGCTCGTCGGCAGCGCACTCGACTTCTGGCTCACGGCCGGGCCCCGGGCGAACGAGTTCGAGGCGGCACTGAAGGCCTACTTCGGCTCGCGCGACTTCCTCCTCGTCAACTCCGGCTCCTCCGCCAACCTGCTCATGGTGGCCACGCTGTGCGCCCCCGACCTCGCCCGCTTCCTGCGGTCCGAGGACCCGGCGCCCCTGCGACCGGGCGACGAGGTGATCACCCCGGCCGTCACGTTCCCCACCACCCTGGCCCCCATCGTCCAACACGGGCTGACGCCGGTGTTCGTCGACTGCGAGATCGGCACCTACAACGTCGACCACGACGAGCTGGCCGCCGCCATCGGTCCGCGCACCCGGGCGATCTTCGTGCCGCACACCGTGGGCAATCCGTGCGACATGGACGCCCTCGTCCGCCTGGCCGAGCAACACGGCCTGTGGCTGCTCGAGGACGGCTGCGATGCGCTCGGCGCCACCTGGGACGGGCGGCTCGTCGGCACGTTCGGCGCCATGAGCTCGCTCAGCTTCTACCCCGCCCACCACATCACGATGGGCGAAGGCGGCGGCATCGCCGTCAACCACCGTGGCCTGCGCCGCACCCTCCGGTCGCTGCGCGACTGGGGCCGCGACTGCTGGTGCGACCCGGGCGTCAACGACACGTGCGGCAGCGCTTCGACTGGGACCTGGGCGAGCTGCCCCACGGGTACGACCACAAGTACGTGTACTCGAACATCGGGTACAACCTGAAGGTCACCGACATGCAGGCGGCCATCGGCCTCGTGCAGCTCACCCGGGTCGACGAGGTCGTCGCCCGGCGGCGCCACAACTTCTGGCGCCTGTACGAGGGGCTCCGCCCGCTCGAAGGCGACATCGTCCTGCCGGTCGTGCTCCCCAAGGGCGACCCGTCGCCGTTCGGCTTCCCGATCACCGTCGACCCACGCATCGACCGCAACGCCCTCACCGCACACCTGGAGCGGGCGGGCATCGAGACCAGGATGGTCTTCGGCGGCAACATCCTGCGCCAGCCCGGCTACCGCGACATCGAACGGCGCGTCCACGGCTCGTTGGAGCGGACCGACAGGATCATGCGGGACACGTTCTTCGTCGGCGTGTACCCCCGCCTCACCGACGAGATGATCGACTACGTGATCGACAAGGTGCACGAGTTCTTCCGGGCACCCGTGCTGCGCGAACGCGAGGGCACGCCGCTCGCCCTGCGCCGCTGACGCGGGACGAACCTCGGTGTCCGTGACCACGTCCGCCCCGTCGACTCCGCTCGTCAGCGTCCTCATCCCCACGTTCGACTACGGCTGCTTCCTCGACGAGGCCGTGGCCAGCGCGCTCGCCCAGACGGTGACCGACATCGAGGTCGTGATCGTCGACAACGCCAGCGGTGACAACACCCCCGAGGTGGCGTGGACGCACGCGCTCGCCGACCGACGCGTGCGCTACGTGCGCAACCCGACGAACATCGGCGGGCTGGCGAACTGGGACCGCGCTCTCGCTCTGGCCCGCGGTGAGTACGTGAAGTACCTGTTCGCCGACGACGTCCTGGTCCCCCACGCCATCGAGACGCTGCTGGCGCCCATGGTCGACGATCCGGGCATCGCGTTCTCGTTCTCCCACTGGGCCCGCTTCGATGCCGACGGCACCGCCTTCGCACCGCTGCCGTATGTGGCCGAGCGCCCCTGCGTGCTCGACGGGCGCTCGCTCGTGGCGAACGCGCTGTGTCGGGTCGACAACTTCCTCGGGTGCCCGAGCTCGGTGCTGTTCCGTCGACGGGACCTCGCCGGCGCGCCCGGGTTCGCCCGCCTCCTGCGCGCACCGGTCCACGTCGACTCGATCGCCGACTTCATCGTCTTCGCCGAACTGGCCGGGCGGGGATGGTGCGCGTACACCCCCGAGGACCTGACCCTGCTGCGCCAGCACGGGTCGTCGTGGACGGCCGGAGCGAACCAGTCCCTTCGCTTCCACATCGACTGGCCCCGCGCGTTCCGCTACCTGAGCACGCAGGGCCTGACCGTCGACCGCCGGGTGGCGCGCACGTTCGCGGCCACGCTCACCGGCCAGATCGCCCCCGCCGTCACCTCGGCGGGGCCCGCGGTCGACGGTCTCGCCGGTCTGCTGGGCGACCTCGGGGCCATCCTGGCCCAGGCGGGCGACGCGCCCGCGCTGCGCACCGACCACGTCCACCTACCGGTGCTCGCCGTCGTCGAGTCGTCCGGCATCGAGACGACCGTGGCCACGGTGGCGGCCGTGGCGGCATCGACGCATCGCCGCCTCGTCGAGGTCGCAGTGGTCGCACCGGCCTCGTGCCGGGCCGAACTGATCCGCGCCCTGGACACGCCGGTGCGCTTCCTGGCGACCGGCGACGAGGTCGACGTCGTCGCACGGGCGGCGGCATCAGGTCTGCACGACGTGGTCGTCGTGCTGCCGGACACCGTCACCGTGCCGGCCGGCTTCGCCGAGGATCTGCTCGCGCAGGCTCGCAGCGGCGTGCACCAGCTCCACGGCCCGCCCGGGTCCCGGGCGAGCATCGCGTCCCGCTGAGGCCGTCAGCCGCGGGCGCGCACCGCGTCGAGCACCGGCTCGGGCACCTCGCACTGCCAGGGCTGGGCCAGCGCATCGTGGATGTCGGCGATGCCGACCACGCGATCGACCGGCAGCCGGATCGCCGCGATGTTCGTCGAGGGTGAGATGCGTTCGATGAGCCGCTCGAAGGGCCAGTGGTCGTAGAGGTACTGCGCGCCGCGTTGGTCCCACGCCACCGCCGTGCCCGTGAGGTCCCGGTAGTACTCGGCGCACGCGCCGAGACGGACGTCGTGCAGCACGATCCACGAACCCGGGCGCAGCACGCGCGCCAGCAGCAGCACGTCGAGGCTGGCCCAGGGGTGCTCGTGGTTGGCGTCGACGAACGCCAGCGACGCGCTCGACGGTGGGAGCTCGGCCGCATCCAACGACGTGCCCTGGATGAACTGGACGCCGTGGGCCAGGTCGGGCACGAGCTCGGTCACGGCGCCGCCGATCGGGCGCGACGCGTCCCAGTAGCACTGCGTGGCGATGTCGAACGACAGGACCGCCGGCCGGCCGTCGGCCGCGGTCAGCGGCACCTGGGCGTCGGCCAGGGCGCGCAGGATCACCGCGGCGGAGTAGCCGCTGGCCGAGCCGACCTCGATGACCCGGGTGGGCCGCACCGCGGCCACCACGTCGTAGAGGAACTGGGCGTCGGTGAGCGACAGGTAGCCGTCGATCCACGCCAACGGGCGATACACCTCGGCCACGCGCTGGTAGCCGTCGGCGCGGGCGGGCTGGCCGAGACGGCGCACGGTGCGACGCTCCGGCCCCAGCTCGCGTTCG
>JANPGL010000630.1:0-4049 GCA_031423915.1 Actinomycetes bacterium
GCGCGCCACGCGTCGGCGTCGGCCTCCGGCAGGAGCACGCAGGCGTCGCCGACGACGTCCGGAAGGGCACCGGAGGCGGCTACGAGCACGGGTACTCCGGAGGCCATGGCCTCGACCACCACACGTCCGTACTGCTCGACCCAGTTCGGCCGCGTCTGCGACGGGACGACCACGGCATCGAACGATCGGTAGCGCGCCGGCAGGTCGTCGTGCGAGGTGAAGCCGTGGAACGCGACGCGGCTCCCGAGGCCCAGCTCGCGCACCCTCGCTTCGAGCGTGCCGCGGTACGAACCGTCGCCGCACACGTCGAGCACCACGTGGTCGCCGAGCCCGACGAGGGCGTCGAGGACGACCTGGACGCCCTTGTGCTCCTCGAGCCGTCCCACGTAGCCGAGCCGGAAGGGTGCAGCACTGAGGTCGGCGTCCGACGGCGCCGATACCGGCGAGAAGCGTTCCACCTCTACCCCGAGTGGCAGGGTGCGCACGATGCCTCGGAAGCCTTTACGGCGGTAGATCTCGCCGGCCTCGTCGTTGCACGGGTAGGTGCCGCGGGCGCGCCGGAGCGACGCCTTCTCGATCCAGCGGAAAGGCGGCGGGAACCGCTTGTGCAGGTTCTGGGCGCCGTAGAAGAGCATCGGCGTGCGGCGGTGGTGGATCCACGACAGCAGCCGCATCTCGAGCGCGATCAGACTGCCTGGCTCCTCGTGGACATCGATGACGTCGTAGCGGTTGGCCCGCAGCGCACGCACGATCGGACGCGGGTCGAGCACGAACACGTAGGGATGCCGGCCGAGGCTGCGCGCCGGCACGACCCACGCCTCGGGATCGGTGAGGGTGACGTCCGCGCCGCCCTCGTTCCATCGGCGCGGCGACACCAGGGTCACGTCGACGCCGTCCTCGCGCAGCAGGCGATCTCGCTCTCGCCAGCCCGTCACGACGCTCGAGTGGTAGACGCGCAGGACTTTCACGCGACACCCCCCGCGCCGTCGCCCACGAGCTGGTAGGGCTCGGCCTGCCGGCGGAACATCGTGGCGTACCGACCGTCGGCGGCGAGTAGCTCGGTGTGGGTGCCCACCTCGACGATGCGGCCCTGGTCGAGCACCACGATGCGGTCGGCGCCCATCACGTTCGAGAACCGGTGCGACACCAGCACCACGGCCCGGTCGGCCCACAGCTCGCGCAGGCGCAGGAAGAGGTCGTGCTCGGCGTCGGGATCCATGGCGCTGGTCGGCTCGTCGAGCACGAGCAGCGGCGCCCGACGGAAGAACGCCCGGGCGAGAGCGACACGCTGCCACTCGCCGCCCGACAGGTCGGTGCCGCCGAAGAACTCGGGACCGAGCAGCGTGGCGAACCCGTCGGAGAGCTGGGCGATGCGGCGGTCGATACCGGCCCGCACCGAGGCGTCGAGCACGCGGTCGTGGTCGTCGAGCGCCTCGACACGCCCGAAGCCAACGTTCTCGGCGGCGCTGAACAGGTAGCGGTCGAAGTCCTGGAACAGTACGGCGATGTCGTCGCGTAGCCCGGCCCGGTCGGCGGGGAGCACGGGTCGACCGTTCCAGCTCACGTGGCCGGCGGTCGGTGTGTAGAGCTGTGCCATCACCTTGGCCAGCGTCGTCTTGCCCGAGCCGTTGGCGCCGACGAGGGCGACGAGCTCGCCGGCGCGGACGCTGATCGACACGTCGTGGAGCGCGTCCCGGGCGGCCCCCGGATAGCGGAAGTGCACCGATTCGAGCGCCAGCTGCTCGAACGCGGGTGCAGGCCGGGGCGCGTCGCCCGGCGCGAGGGTGCGCACGAACGCCTCGGCGTCCTCCAGGAAGAGCGCGCTCTCGTACAGCTGGCCGACGGCGCCCAACGCGCCCTGCAGGCCCTGGCCGATCAGCAGCGCGCCGGTGGCGACCACACCCGCGTTGGCCAGCGTGAGCCGGCGGGTGGTGACCATCCATCCGAGCGCGACCACGATGGCGCCCACCAGGAGACCGTTGACGACGCGCCCGAGGCTGGCGGTGAGGGCGCGACGGCGGGCGTGGGCGCGCACGTCGTCGATCCGTCGGTCCCACAGTGTGCCGAGTATTCGGCGCAGGTGTGGGGCGAGCTGGAAGGCGCGCAGCTCCTTGGCCGGTGCCTTCTGCACCATCAGCCCCAGCAGGTAGCCCCGGCGCCGGTCGGCCTCGGTCTGGCCGAGGTCGAACCCGAACGAGCGGCGGCCGAGGGCGCGGCTCACGAGCCAGAGCGGGAGCGCGCTGAGCAGCAGGACAGCGAACACGAGCGGTTGGATGGTGACGATTGCGGCCGAGATGGCCACGACCGAGGCGATCGACCCGACGAGTGACGCCAGCGCGGCGGTGACCACGAGAGGGCGGGTGCCCAGGTTCGACAGTGCCCGTTGGAGCCGGTTGTGGAACGACGGACGCTCGAAGTCGACGAGGTCGGCCTCGCACGCCGCCGTGGCCACGATCGTCTGCGCGTGGTACGAGACCCGCTCGCCCAGGACTCGGTTGCGCTCACCGGCCCACGTACCGGCCAGCCCGCCGGCCACCGTGAGCACCACCAGAGCGCCGGCCGCTGGGAGCAGCGAGCCGAGCCGCGGATCGTCGGCGGCGAGCCGACCGAGCACCGAGCGGGCGGCCAGGAGGCGCCCGGCGCCGAGCGCACTGCCACCGATCGACAGGGCGAGCAGGGGGGCGAGATCGCCGCGACCGGCGTCCCACACGAGCTTCGCCGCGCGCCCGACGAGGCGGGGCAGCTCGGTGATCGGCCGGTCGGACCGTCGCGTCGTGAGGGCCTCGTACGTGTACTCGACCGGTTCGTCGGTGGTGCTCATGCGGCACCGGTGCGCCGCGGAGTCGATCCCACCGGGTCGGGGAGTGGATCGTCGACGAAGGCGAACGTGTCGTACCGCACCGCTTCGGGATCCAGGTCGCGGCCGGCGACCCGGAGCCAGGCGTGCATGCGCGGAGTGCCTTCGTCGTCCCGGATGCCGATCAGTAGCGCCGGCTCGAGGGCGGCGAGGCGGTGGCCGACGACGAGCGAGCGACGCAGGCAGGTTTCCTCCACCGGCCCGCGGCGCAGCACGGCCTGCGCCAGCTCGACCCGCCGGAGAGCCCAGGCCGGCAGGCGTGCCGGCTCGGCCGCCAGCTCCTGCGGCGTGAGGTGCACACGGGCCAGCCGGGCTGTGGTGCGCAGGTCATGACGGCGTAGCGAGCGGTCGACCCGTAACGCCACGGTGAGGACGACGACCACCTCCACGTAGTCGCGCGGCCGCAGGCGGGCGCGGCGAAGGCGGCGCGCCGTGTCGAGCACCGGGGGCAGCGTCGGCCGTCGCACCTCGGCGTCAGGCCATCAGACGGCGGTCGCGCAGGTTCTGCACGAACGCCTCGACGTCGGCGGCCGCCTGCTCGCGGTCCACGTCGTACTCCTCGATGATCTGGTCGAGGACGGCATCGACGCTGGCGCCCTTGGCCAGGTGCTCCCACACCACGGCGCCGGCGCCGCTGATCGACACGTAGCACGACTGGTCGAGGTCGAGCACGACGATGTCGTCGCCGACCCGTCGCCAGCTCAGGCCTTTGCGGAGTCGCATGGTTCCGATCATCGGATCACCTCGTGAGCGTGGGGGTAGGGACGGGAACGCGCAGGTGGGCGCGAAGGAGATCGAGCACCGGTTCGCCGCAGCCGGCGACGAACGGCTCGGTCCATGGCACCCGCAGGACGAGGACGGGCACGCTCGCCACCAGGTCGGCGCACCGGTCGAAGTGGTGCTGGACGATGCTGTCGTCTCGCCAGCCGGTCATGCGCAGGTTGGCGAGCACGGCCGAGAGCGACGTGCTGCCGGCGAGCGTGTCGATGCGGGGCTCGGTGTGCTCCCGGTCCGGGATCGGGATGACGACCGCCCCGAGCGGTGCACCGTCGGGCCAGCGCTCGGCGCCGCCAGGGAGGTGGAGGGCGAGTCGGTCGTCGGCAGTGATTCGGCGTGGAGTGTCGATGAGGTCGGCGACCGAGCCGGCCGAGGAGCGGAGCCGCAGCTCGAGCGGTCCGGGGAGCGCAAGCGG
>JANPGL010000631.1:0-2110 GCA_031423915.1 Actinomycetes bacterium
CGCCCGAGCACGCGGGCCAGCACCTGGAGCACGCGCGGCACGCCGGCCGTGGTGACGGCCGGGCCCGACAGCACGAGGCCGGCCAGCCGCTGGCGGCCGCGGAGCGCCGAGGCCAACGCGATGTTGCCGCCCATCGAGTGACCGAGCAGGAACACCGGCACACCGGGATGGTCGGCCGCGGCCTTGGCGAACACCTGGTCGAGGTCGTCGAGCAGGTACTCGTGCCGGTCGATCAGCGCGCGGTGCCCGCCGCTGCGGCCGTGGCCGCGGTGGTTGGGCCCGTACACCGCGTACCCGAGCGGCACGGCGGCGTCGACGAGGTTGCGGTAGCGGCCGATGTGCTCGCCGAAGCCATGCGCCACCACGACCACGGCCTTCGGGGCCCCGTCGGGCAGCCACGCCTGCCAGCGGATCGGCACCCCGGCCTGCCCCGTGAACTGTCCCTCGTCCGTGCGCATCGCCATCACCTCGCGGCCAGTCTGCCCCGCCGCCGGGTCACAGCTCGACGATGCGGTCGGCGCGCGCGAGCGCCACGGGCCGGTTCGACGCGGCCAGCACCGTGAAGCCGGCGGCGGCGAGGCGCTGCCACAGCTGCAGTTCGGTGTCGACGTCGAGCGCGCTGGTGAGATCGTCGAGCACCAGCAGCTCGGGGGCGTGGGCGATGGCCCGGGCCCCGGCGGCGCGCTGAACCTGCCCGCCGCTGAGGCGCACGCCACGGGCGCCGAGCATCGTCGCCATGCCCTCGGGCAGACCGGCCACGTCCTCGTCGAAGGCGGCGAGCGCGATGCCGTCGGCCAGTTCGTCGTCGCTCAGGTCGTGGCCGAGCCGCAGGTTGTCGGCCAGCGACTCGGCGAACAGGCGCGGCACCTGGGCCACGTACGCGCACTGGGGCGGCACGAAGAACGCCGCCCGGTCGCCGACGGGTCGGCCGTTCCAGCACACCTCGCCACCGTCGATGTCGAGCAGGCCGATGACGGCGCGCAGCAGCGATGACTTCCCGCTGCCCACCGGTCCGCTCACCACCACCAGCTCACCGCGCCGCACCGTCAGGTCGACACCGCGCAGCCCGCGGGACTCGACGGTGAGGCCGCGCACCTCGAGCTTCTCGAGCGGTTCGCGCTCGCCCCGCACCGGGCGGGGCACCGAGGCGCCGCCGAGGATCGGCATGGCCCGGTGCTCGACCAGCGGGTCGGGCCAATGGTCGGCGGCCGCAGGGGCCACGAGGGCGGTCATGCGGTCGGCCGACACCTGGTAGCGCCGGCGGCCGGCGATGAGCCCGCCGATGCGCATCGGCAGCCACGTGAGGCCGGCCAGGTAGGCGAAGAACTGGGTGACCTCACCGGCCGTCAGCCGGCCGCGGGCGGCCACCACGACGCCGACGCCGACGAACACGTCGGCCATCGTCCCGTTGACGGTCCAGATCACCTCGTTCCACACGCCGTCGCCCACGGCGGCCTTCGAGCGGGTGGCGTTCAACCGGTCGAGCCGGTCGAGCACGTTTGGCTGCGCCCCGGCGACCTTGATGGTGAGCGACGCCTCGAACGCCGCGGCCAGGAAGTCGCTCACCTCGCTCGACGCCACGCGGGCCCGGGCCCGGTAGCGGCGAGCCAGGTGGGCGATGGCCCGGTTCCCCCAGCCGACGAGCAGGAGCGGCGCCACCGCGACGACGGCCGCCAACAGGTCGATCCGCACCAGGAAGTAGAGCGCGGCGGCACCGTAGAGGAGCGCGCCGACCAGGTCGACCCAGTTGTCGAGCAGGAAGAGCATGTCGAACGGGTCGTCGCGCAGGCGCACCAGCACGTCGCCCACCGGCACGTTGCGCGCTCCGGCTTTGGCACCGCCGCTGGCCAGCTGGGCGTCGAGCACGTTGGCCCGTAGGAGCGCCTTCGACGACTCGACGCCGCGCATGTAGGTGCGATGACCGACGGCGATGCCCCAGATCATGCCCAGCTCGGCGACCGCCAGGCCCCCGAGCAGCAGCCACAGGCGCGACGACGTGCCGTGCGCCTGCATTTCGTCGAAGACCTGGCCGATGAGCCAGCCGGGCACGATCGGCGACACGAAGAACGCGATCCACGCCGCCGTGCCGAGCCAGTAGGGCCATGGTCGG
>JANPGL010000632.1:0-4893 GCA_031423915.1 Actinomycetes bacterium
GACGTCGGGCACGACGTCGAGGGTGACCTCGGCGCGGTCGCCCACCACGACGGTGACGGGGAGCAGGAACGTCTGCGAGCTCTGGCTCAGCACGTGGTCGGCGCAGCTGCCGGTCTGGCCGATCAGCACCGGTAGCACCGCGTCGACCTGGTCGCCGCCGAGCAGGAGGAGCGGCTGCCGAAGGCCCACCTCGGGTGCCGGGTCGACCGACAGCACCACGCTGCCGCGCAGGCGCACGATGCGGACCGGCTCCGTGCCGGCCCGCCGGTGAAGGCGAAGCACGCCGCGCCCGACCAGGCGGCCCGCCGGCGACGTCGCGTCGGCCCAGTCGGTCGACCACGACAGCTCGACCACACCGGTGATGCTCTGGCGGCGGCAGCTCGGCTCGAACAGGCGGGGCAGGACGCCGCGGCTGTCGGTGACCGGGAACCGGATCGGCTGCGGGTCGCCTGCGTCGTTCCAACGCGCCGTGGCCACCACGGCTGCGGGAGCGTCGGGCGTGGGCTCGTCGCCCCGGGGCGGCGAGGCACACAGCGCCTCGCCATAGGCGACCGGCAGGTCGACCACCTGCCCGTCCGAGACGAGGTCGTTGCGTGTCGCCGGCGCTACGGGGGCGAGGCCCGGCCAGTCGAGCCGTAGGTCGCTGAGGCGGACGGCGCGTCCGCTGCGGTTGATCACCTGGATCTCGAGCACGTGCGTGACCTCATCGGCTCGGTACTGCTCGAGCGTGGCCGCCAGGCCGTCGGACGACACCGCCAGCGTGCCGCTCGTCGTCGCCGAGCGATTCGTCGAGC
The DNA here is from genome assembly GCA_031423915.1 of Actinomycetes bacterium. Lineage (GTDB taxonomy): Bacteria > Actinomycetota > Acidimicrobiia > Acidimicrobiales > Ilumatobacteraceae > JANMAT01. The sequence continues at coordinate 795 of JANPGL010000632.1, forward strand.
TCGGTGAACCGGCCGACGATGCGCATGCGCTCAGGCCGAGGATCACGGCGACGACGGCACGCAGGCGCCTGGGGGTGGTCATGGGCGGGACGCCTTCCGTCGGGAGCGGTACGAACGGGCCTTGGTGCGGGCGCCGCAGGCCTGCGTCGAGCACCAGGTTCCGGCGGCGTTGCGGGAGTGGTCGAACGCGACCCAGCGGCAGTGGGGGTTGGCGCACGACGTCATGCGCTTCCACCGACCGTCGATCGTCGCCTCGTGCATCGTGACGAGGAGCCACCCCAGGAACCGGTCGAGCCCCGGCCCCAGCGGTTCGACGTGGACGGTCGGCGCGGCGCGCACGCGGAAGCGGAGGGTGGCGAGCAGCCGGTCTAGGCGGGCCGCGGCCGCCGCGGCGCGCTCCTCGCCGGGCGAGACGAGGTCGCGTACCAGCTCGCGCACCGTGCGCAACCCTTCCACGTCGGCGACGGTGAGTCTCGCCGGGCAGGCGTGGCCCTCGACCGTCAGCCACACCCGTGCCGTGGTCGGCGTGCGCAAACGGTCGGCGCCCGACTCGAGGTTCGTCGAGTTCAGGAACCGACGGACGCGCTCGAGGTCGCCCGTGGCTTCGCGCCCGGGCGGCCAGCTGGCGTCGGGCAGCACCAGGCCCTGGTCGTCGACGGGGTGGTCGCCCATAGTCGTCACCACCGTAGACGTTCGCTGGTGACGGTTCCGCCTCGGTACCGACCGACCTGCGCCGGGCTCCGAGCTGGCCGGCGCGCGCCGGGGCTGCCACAGTCGGGGCCATGCGCCCAACGAGTCGGTTCGCGGCGTTCGGGAACCGCAACTTCCGGCTCTACTTCGTCGGCCAGACCGTGTCGAGCATCGGCTCGTGGTCGCAGTCGTTGGCGGTCATCTGGCTCGTGCTCGAGATCACCAACCGCAGCGACCGGCTGGGCGTCGCCACGGCTCTGCAGTTCCTTCCCATGCTCGTGCTCGGGGCCCCGGCGGGCGTGCTGGCCGACAAGTTCGACAACCGGCGGTTGCTGGTGACGACGTCGACCCTGTCGGGCGTGCTGGCGCTGGGTTTCGGGCTGGTGGTGGCCACGGGTCGGGCCTCGATCTGGTGGATCTACGCGCTGACGATGCTGCTCGGCATCGTCCTCTCCGTCGAGCGGCCGGCCATGCAGGCCGTCCTGTTCCAGTTGGTGGGGCCCGACCTGCTTCCCGGGGCCGTGGCCGCCAACAGCACCATCAACTCCGTGTCACGCCTCATCGGGCCGGCCATCGCCGGCGTGCTCATCGCCACCGTCGGGGTGGGGGCCTGCTTCTTCGTCAACGCCGCTTCCTACCTCGTCGTCATCGGCGCGCTGGTCCTGCTGCGGTCGAGCGAGCTGGTGGCCCGTCCTCTCGTCGGCCGGGCGCGGGGACGCCTGCGCGAAGGCCTCGTGTACGTGCGCTCTCATCCCGACGTGGCCCGCCCTCTGCTCGTGATGGCCGTCGTCGGGACCGTCGTCTACAACTTCCAGACCACCTTCCCGTCGATGGTCCGTTTCGGGTTCCATCGCGGGGCCGGGTCCGTGAGCACGGTGATGAGCGTCAGCGCCATCGGCTCGATCATCGGGGGCGTCTACATCGCCGGGGTGCGACCGCACCCGCGCCGGACGTTGGCCATCGCGCTGGCGGGTCTGGCGGCGACGTGCGTGGCCCTGTCCGTCACCCCGGGCTTCTGGCCGTTCGTGGCGGTCAGCGTGCTGCTGGGCTTCGCGTCGGCGTCGTTCCAGTCGGTGAACACGGTGGTGCTGCAACGGGCGACCGAACCGTCGATGCAGGGCCGGGTCATGGCGCTGCACCAGATGGCGTGGTTCGGCAGCACGCCCGTGGGGGCCGTGCTCATGGGCTGGGTCATCCAGGTGTCCTCGCCCCGCGTCCCGTTCGCGCTCGGAGGCCTGTCCGCCTTGGTGTGCGCCGCCGCCGTGACCATGCGCCGCCGCCAGAGGGTCAACGTGGTCGACGGGGTCACCAGCACGTCGTAGTTGTCCTACGCCGTGATCGGTTGGCCCCTGCATCGTCGCCGGTGGCCTGCGCGGACCTCGTAGGCTTCGGCCGCACGGTAACGGGAGGATCTCGGGGGAACATGGACATCCGGTCGGTCGCACAGGTCATCCGCACGCACGGGGCCGGTCGCCCCGACGTCGTCGTGCTCCACAGCGGCGACGAGGCGATCACCTACGCCCAGCTCGACGAGCGGTCGAGCCGCGTGGCCAACGGGTTGCTGGCGGTGGGTGTCCAGCCCCAGGACCACATCGCCTGGCTCGACAAGAACAGCCCCGAGTTCTTCGACCTGTGGTTCGGCGCCGCCAAGGTCAACGCCGTGCTCACCCCGGTGAACTGGCGCTTGGCCCCGCCCGAGGTGGCCTACATCGTCAACGACGCCCAGGCGACGGTGTTCGTGGTCGGCCAGGAGTTCCTGCCGGTGCTCGACGCCATCGAGGCCGACCTGTCGACGGTGAAGACGATCCTCGTCGTCGGGGAGGCCGACGGCCGCACCTCGTTCGCCGCCTGGCGCGACGCCCAGTCGCCTGTCGACACGGGGCTCGACAGCGGCTGGGACGACACCGCCGTGCAGATGTACTCGTCGGGCACCACGGGCCTGCCCAAGGGCGTGATGCTCTCGAACCGAAACCTGTTCGTGGCCCTGCCGAGCTACGACTCGCTGATGACGTTCGAGCCCGGCGACGTGAACCTCATCGCCATGCCGCTGTTCCACATCGGCGGCGGTGGGTGGGCGATGGCCGGCATGTACCAGGGCATCGGCGGGGTCCTGGTGCGCGACATCGATCCGGCGCTGATCCTGCGCCTCATCGCCAGGCATCACGTCACCCACGCGTTCCTGGTGCCGGCGGTGCTCCAGTACATGTTGATGGTGCCGGGCGTGGGCGACACCGACTTCTCGAGCCTTCGCTACGTGCTCTACGGCGCGTCGCCCATCTCCACCGAGGTGCTGGCCAACAGCGTGAAGACGTTCGGCTGTGCCTTCGTGCAGGCCTACGGCCTCACCGAGACGACGGGCTCGGTGGTGCTGCTGTCGCCCGAGGACCACGATCCCGACGGGCCGAACGCCCACCGCTTGCGCGCCGCTGGTCAGGCCATGCGCGGCGTCGAGTTGAAGGTGGTCGACCCGGCCACCGGTGCGCGTTCACCGGTGGGCGAGGTCGGCGAGATCTGGTGCCGCTCGGAGCAGGTGATGAAGGGGTACTGGAACCTGCCGAAGGCCACGGCCGAGGCCGTGCTGCCCGACGGGTTCTTCCGCACCGGTGACGCCGGCTACCTCGACGCCGACGGGTACCTCTACATCCACGATCGCGTCAAGGACATGATCGTGTCGGGCGGGGAGAACATCTACCCGGCCGAGATCGAGAACGTCCTGATGTCGCACCCGGCCATCGCCGACGTCGCCGTCATCGGGGTGCCCAGCGACCGGTGGGGGGAGACGCCCAAGGCGCTCGTGGTGCCGGCGGCCGGGGCCACGGTCGACGAGGCCGAGGTCATCGAGTTCTGCCGCCAGCACCTGGCCCGCTTCAAGTGCCCCACGACCGTCGAAACGGTGGCGGCCATCCCGCGCAACCCGAGCGGCAAGGTGCTGAAGAAAGATCTGCGGGCGCCGTTCTGGGCGGGCCGCGAGCGCAACGTCAACTGACCGGCCCGGCCGCGTGTACCGCTTCCGCGACTGCGAGCTCGACGTACCCGCCCGCGAGCTCCGCCGGGCGGGCGCGGTGGCTCCGCTGGAGCCTCAGGCGTTCGACCTGCTCGTCCAGCTCGTCGAGCACCGCGATCGGGTGTTGGCCAAGGTGGAGCTGCTCGACGGCGTGTGGGGTCACCGCTTCGTCTCGGAGGCCGCACTGACCACGCGGATCAAGGAGGTGCGACGGGCCACCGGTGACGACGGTCGAATCCAACACACCGTGCGCAACGTGCGTGGCGTCGGCTACCGGTTCGTGGCCGAGGTGGTCGTCGACCGACCCGAAGTGACGCGACCACCGTCGAACGGTGCGCTCATCGGCCGAGACGCTGCGCTGGCCGCGCTCATCGACCAGGTGGCGTCGTCACCGCTGGTGACACT
>JANPGL010000633.1:0-4406 GCA_031423915.1 Actinomycetes bacterium
GGCGAGTACTTCTTCCGCAGCGGTGACTCCGGCATCGGTCACCTCATCGAGACCTACCGCGCCGGTCGCAACGACTACGACGACGCCGCGCTGTTCGCCACCGTCATCACGGCGTGCCTGCTCGGCGTTCTCGTGTTCGTGCTGTTCTCGTGGGTCGCCAACGCGTCCACCAAGCACTGGTACGAACCCGCCTCGAAGCACGAGTGAGGGCCCACCGGTGACCTTTCCCTGGGGTGTCTGGTTCGAGCCGACCCAGCCGGTGCGGCGGCTGGTGTCCCTGGCTCGCCAGGCGGAACGGCAGGGCGCCACGGTCTGCTTCGTGGCCGACGAGGGCACCGACCGTGACCTGTACGTGACGCTCACGGCCATCCTGGCCGCCACCGAATCGCTCGTGGTGGCGCCGGCCATCACCAACCCGTTCTCCCGCCACCCGGTCACGACGGCGGCGGCCATCGCCACGCTGGCGGAGTTTGCGCCGGGCCGCGTGTGGAACGGCCTCGGCGTGGGCGGCAGCCGTGTGCTCGAGCCGCTCGGGCTGGCGCCCGACAAACCGTTCACCGCGTTGCGAGAGGCGTTCGAGACCACCGGTGCACTGCTGCGGGGCGAGGCGGTGGGAGCCGCCCGCCTGCCGTGGACGCCCGGTCCGGTGCCGGTGGCCGTGGCCGGACGCGGGCCTCGGGTGCAGCACCTGGCCACGACCGAGGCCGACTGGGTGATCCTGTCCGCAAAGCCCATGGCTGCGGTCGTCGCCGAGGCGGCCCGCATCCGTGCCGCGGGCTCGGCGCGCATCGCCTGGTCGGCCTACGTCGCGTGGTCCGACGACGAGCGTCGTCGCGCCCTGCGACACTTCTCGTACATGGCGCTCGACGCGCCCCCCGACATCCGGGCGTCGGCCGGTCTCGACGACGACAAGGTCGCCGCCGTGAAGGCCGCCATGCTGGCCGGTCGGCTCGACGAGGCCGCCGAGTTGCTGCCGTTGGCCATGGTCGACCAGTACGCCGTCACCGGCACGCCCGCCGAGTGTGCGCGGGCCATCGCGGAACGCGCCGCGCACGTCGACCTGTTCATGCTGCCCATGAACGACGAGGCCACCTGCGAGGCCCACATCGACGCCTGCGCAGCCATCCTGCGCGAGGCCCAACGCCGCGTCGCCACCGGCTGACCGGCCCGCTGGTGGCCGCCGTGGGTCAGCTGTGGGCCCGGCCGTCCGCGCATCCGTTGCGACCACCACGTCCACCGCACGGGGTGGTGCGCATTTGATGCGCGGGAACCGAGGGAAACCGGGGCGACCCCAGGTCGGGGCTGCGTCGGTCAGCCGGCGTCGGGGATGGCGGCGTAGGCCGGGAAGTCGGGGTCGACGATCGTGTGGATGCCGAGTCCGTTGGCGACCCGGTTCACGTAGTTGAGATGGGCGCACTGGGCGTTGGCGTCGACGATCGCCAGATCGTCGAACCCGGCGGTTCGCAGGGCGTCGATGTCGGCGGCGGTGACCGACCCGGGCGTGCGGGTGAGCTTGGCCGCGTACCGCACCACGGCGGCATCGGCCGGGGGCAGCGAGACGGCGAACGCCTCCGGGTCTCGCCCGAGCGCCACGATCTGGTCGTCGTCGAGGCCGGTCTGGCGCAGCTTCACGGTGACCTGGCTCATGCAGTAGGGCGTGCCGTTCAGCGCCGACGTGACGTACGAGATGAGGTTTCGCTGGTGCGCCGTGATCGACGACGGGCACTTCTCGGTGGCGGCGTACAGGTCGAGTCGGGCGGCCACGATCGGTGGGTGGAGCGAGCCGGCCATCGTCATCTCGGTTGGTTCCCCGAGCGAGCGGGCCTGGCGTTCGTAGGCGGTGCGGAGCTCGCCCGTGGCCTCGCCGTAGGGAACCGTCCTGATCCACATGCTCGTCTCCGTCCGGGTGGGCCTGCGCCGTGCCAGGCTGGCGGGATGGCCGCTTCGTTCGCCGGCATCGGCATCTCGCTGTCCAACGAGGATCATCTCGCATCCACGCTCGCCGTCGCACGCCGCGCCGACGAGCTGGGGTTCGACGAAGTGTCTTTGCCGGAGAGCCGCCAGCACCGTTCGGTGTTCGCGGCCGCCGCGGCCACCCTGGCCGTCACGAACCGCATCCGGGTCCGCATCGGCATCGCCAACCCGGTGACCCGCCACCCGGCGGTGCTGGCCATGGAGGCCGGCACGTTGGCCGAGATCGCCGGACCGGAACGTCTGCGCTTCGGCGTCGGCGCTGCCGAGTGGACGGTGAAGGCGCTCGGCTACGCGCCCGAGGGATGGAAGCCGCTGACGCACACCGTCGAGACGGTGCGGGCGCTGCGGCGGCTGCTGGCCGGCGAGGAACTGGGCTTCGAGCCCACCACGTTCGTGGCGCCGTCGACGTGTCGGCTCGACTTCGTGCCGCCGGGACCCATCGCCATCGACGTCGGCGCGGTGAACGGGCGGATGCTCGAGGCGGCGGGCGAGCTGGCCGACGGGGTGCAGCTCGGCGCCATCACCAGCCCCGGCTACACCCGGTGGGCGGTCGGGCGGCTGGCGGCCGGTGCGGCGCGGGCAGGGCGGCCGATGGGCGAGCTGCTCGTGTCGGGCAACGTGCTCACGTCGGTCGGTCGCGATCGGGCCCTGGCTCGCGCCGCCGTGAAGCCCGTGCTGGCGTACTACCTGTGGCGCGTCGAGGGCGTCGTGGTCGACCAGTCCGGTGCCGATCCCGACGCCGTGGCCGCCGTTCGTCGGGCCACGGCCGAGGGCGGCCCCGAGGCCGGCGCCGCAGTCATCGGCGACGAGCTCGTCGACACCTTTGCGGTGGCGGGCACCGCCGACGACGTCGTCGAAGGGCTCCGCCGCTTCGGACCGGCCGGATTGTCGTTGCCGCTCGCCTGGTACACGTTCGGGCCCGACGTCGAGTGGGCGCTCCAGGCCCTCGCCCACGAGGTGCGCGACGCCCTCGTCGGGTGATCCGTGCCGGCGGCTCAGCCCATCCACTGCCCGCCGTTCACGTCGAGCGTGGCGCCGGTGATGTAGGCGGTGGCCGGCGAGCACAGGAACACCACGGCGGCCGCCAGATCCTCGGGGCGGCCGGGACCATCGCCGCCCGGCAGCATGCCGAGGATGCGCGCTCGCAGCTGCGGGTCGAGCGCGTCCCACATCGGGGTGTCGTGCGGTCCCGGCGCCACGGCGTTGGCCTGGATGCCGTCGCGGGCGTGCTCGCGGGCGAGGAAGCGGGTGAGGGTGAGCAGGCCCCCCTTGCTCGCCGCGTACGCCGGGCCCGAGAGCGCCGAGCCACCGAAGCGGCCGTTCACGGAGGCGACGTTCAGGATCTTGCCGCCGCCGGCGCGTTGCATGCCGGGGATGGCCTCCCGGCAGCAGAGGTAGGCGGACGTGAGGTTGACCTCCAGGATGCGCCGCCACGCCGCCGGCTCCTCGTCGAGCACCGAGCCGGCGCCGGTCGTGCCGGCGTTGTTCACGAGCACCGTGGGGTCGCCGTGCGCGGCGCGGATCGACGCGAACGCGGCGGCCACCGACGCCTCGTCGGTCACGTCGCACGCCACCACGTCGCCGGCCTCGTCGGTGCCGGCTCGCAGGTCGAGCCCGATCGCCAGGTCCCCGGCGGCGCCGAACGCCCGCCGGACCGCGGTGCCGATGGCGCCGGCTCCCCCGGTGACCACCACGACGCGGGCCATCAGTTCGGCACCTTCGCCGTGGTCGGATCGAGCTCCCACTCGCCCCACGAGCCGTCGTAGACGCTCACGTCGCCGCCGAAGCCGGCCAGGCGCCAGCCGAGGAACGCGCCGGTCGCCGCCACCCCGCCGCCGCAGTAGAGGATGGTGCGCTGTCCGGCGGCGGGTGCGGCGGTCGCGTCGACGATGCGGGCCCGGCACGCCTCGCCCGTGCGCCAGTGCTGGCCGTCGGCCAGGAACCCGAGCCCGGTGACGCGCGTCGAGCCGGGGATGTGGCCCGACGCCGCGTGGTAGGCCTTGTCCATGCGGGCGTCGACCAGCACGGCCGTGCCGTCGGCCACGGCGGCGCGCACGTCTTCGAGGGTGGCGTACAGCGATCGGTCGAGCCGCGCGGTGAAGTCGGGCGGCGGGTCGGCGGGCGGCGGCGGTGGTCCGATTTCGACGGGCCGCCCCTCCTCCACCCATGCGGTGATGCCGCCGTCGAGCACGGCGGCGCGGTGGTGTCCGTAGGCCTGCAGGCTCCACCACACCCGCGCCGCCACGGGGACGTGGTGGTCGTCGTACGTCACGACGAACGTGTCGTCGCCGACGCCGAGGGCGCCCATGGCGGCCGCGTAGCGCACCGGTCCGGCCAGCATGTTCAGCGGACCGCGTGCAGGGTCGGCCAACTCCCGGTCCCAGGCCACGTAGCGGGCACCGGGCACGTGTCCGGCGGCGTACTCGGTGGCG
>JANPGL010000634.1:0-2066 GCA_031423915.1 Actinomycetes bacterium
GACTCGACTCGGTGACCCGGGCAGATGTCGCCGCCCGCTTCGCCACGCTCGAGAACGCCGACCCCGAGGTCGTGGCCGAGGTCGAGCAGGTGCTGGCCCGCCGCGTCGGTTGGGGTGGGCCCAACGAATCGTCCAAGGTCCTCGGCGGCGTCAAGCCGCTGGCCCAGATGCTCAACAACGTCGCCCGCGAGACCGAGAAGGCCGTCCTCGAAGCGCTCGAGCGCCTCAATCCGGCGTTGGCCGCCGAAGTGCGCGAGCTGATGTTCGTGTTCGAGGACCTGGCCTCGATGGACGACCGGTCGATGCAGGAGATCCTGCGGGCCGCCGACGCCCGCACGATCGCCCTGGCGCTGCGCGACGCCCCGCAGGCCATGAAGGAGAAGATCGAGAAGAACCTCTCCCAGCGTGCGGCCGAGGCCATCGACGAGCTCACCGAAGGCCTCGGGCAGATCCGCCGCAGCGAGGTCGAGCAAGCACAGCAGGAAGTGGTGCGCGTCGCCCGACGCCTCGAGGAGGCCGGGCAGATCGTGCTCGTCCGAGGGGAGACCGGTGGCGATTTCGTGTGAGCCCCCCACCCCCACGCGCCGCGTCTGCCGGCAGGCCACGGTGAACCGCCGTGGCTGAGGTGCTGCGCGCTCCCCTGTTCGGACCGTCCGTCCGCCTGCCCGGGCCGACCGATCTCGACCCCGGAACCGCCGACGTCGTCGCCACCGCCTGGCACGAGGGTCACACCGCGGGCTGGAGGGAAGGCCACCGCGACGGGCGCGCCGAGGCCGCCGACTTCGCCAACCAGGTCGGCGGGGCCGTCGAGCGCGCCCTCGCCGGCTATGCCGACACCTGCGCCCAGGCGCGCATGCAGCTGGCCGATCACCTCGTGGAGCTCGCCGAGGCCCTCGTGGAGGGCGTGCTCGGCCACCTGCCCGACACCGCCACCCAGGGCATCCTCGGTCGCCTGCACCACGCACTCGAGCTCATCGAGGACGGCCCCCTCACCGTTCTCGTCCACCCTTCGTCGTTGGAGCTCATGCAACCCGCTCTCGCGCTCCGGCCCGGCGGCCACACGCTCACGTTGCGGGCCGACGAACGGCTGGCACCCGGCGAGCTCGTCATCGAAGGCCCGTGGGCCTACGCCGAGATGACCTGGCCCCGCCTCGTCGAGGCGGCTCGCACCGCGCTGTCCGAGCTTCGCGATGCCGATCATGACGAGCCGCTCGACCACACGGCGAGCCCCGAGCTACCGGGAGGTGCGGCATGAGGATCACGCCGCCCGTTCAAGGTCAGGTGAGCCGCATCGTCGGTTCCGACGTCGAGGTACGAGGTCTGCGGCTCGCCGTCGGTTCGGCCGTCACCATCGACTCGCCCACAGGATCGCTCGCCGCCGAAGTCGTCGCCGTCGGTGAGAGCGGCCTGCGCGTAGCCGTGCTCGGCGAGGTGGGCGGGCTGTCGCGCGGCGCTGTCGTGCAGCCGGCGAGCACCGCCGGCCAGCCGGTGGGCGCGGCGCTGCTCGGGCGCATCGTCGACGCCCTGGGCAATCCGATCGACGGCCTGGGCCGCATCACCGGACCCCGCGGATCACTCGAGAACCCACCGCCCGACGCCCTCCGCCGCCAGCGCATCACCGAGCCGATGCCCGTCGGCGTGCGCGTGCTCGACGCCTTCACCACGCTCGGGCGCGGCCAGCGCGTCGGCCTCTTCGCCGGCTCCGGCGTCGGCAAGTCGACGCTGCTCGGGATGATGGCGCGCGGCGCCCAGGCCGACGCCGTCGTCATCTGCCTGGTCGGCGAGCGCGGCCGAGAGGTGCGCGAGTTCCTGGAGGACGACCTCGGTCCCGAGGCCCTGGCGCGCTCGGCCGTCGTGATCGCCACAAGCGACCAGCCCGCCCTGGTGCGCGTGCGGGCCGCCCGCTACGCCACCGCCATCGCCGAACACCTCGCCGACCAGGGTGCCGACGTGCTCTTCCTGTGCGATTCGCTCACCCGCTTCGCCCTGGCCCAGCGCGAGATCGGCCTCGCCGCCGGCGAGCCGCCCGCGGCCCGCGGCTTCACCCCATCGGTGTTCGCCGCGCT
>JANPGL010000635.1:0-8800 GCA_031423915.1 Actinomycetes bacterium
AAAATTTGATTTTGCTTGTTAACTCTTTCCCGCCGGCGGTGCATAGCCCGCGGGTCGCGGTTGGCCGAGGCGTAGAGCATCAGCACCTTCGAGTCGACCGGGATGTCCACCCCGCCGATCGTCACCGGCACGTCGTTCGTACGGTAGAGCCCGAGCACCGGCGGGTCGAACCGCAAGCTTTCCTCGATGGCGACGTCCACCAGCGCCGGGTCGGCGGCCACCTGGGCCAGCAACGCCGGCCGCTCGATGAGGCGAAACACCACGTTCGTGATCAACGAGGTGGTCGTCTCGTTGCCGCCGATGAGCTGCTGGTGCAGCACCGACACCATCTCGGCGCGCGTCGTCGGGCGCACGGTCCGGTCGGCGACGACGAGCCGGCTCACCAGGTCGTCGGGTAGCGCGTCGCCCAGCAGTCGATCGCTCACCTCGCCCTGCCAACCGGACAGCACCGCCATGCGCTCGTCGATCATCGATCCGAAGAAGTCGGCGATGGCGCGGCGCACCGCGGCGTTCGCCCCCGGGTCGCCCGAGTTCATGGCCACCACCGTCTCGTCGGACCACGCCTTGAACGCCGAGCGGTGCGCGGGCTCCACCCCGAGCATGGTGGCGATCACGTTCACCGGGAGCGGCACGGCCAGCGCGTCGTGCAGATCGGCCTGCGGCCCTGCCGCCACGATGGCGTCCACGAGCGAGCCGGCCAGCGCGGCGATGTCCGACTCCATCCGGGCGACGGCCTGCGTCGTGTGGGCCGGGCCGAGCATGCGGCGGAACAAGGTGTGGTCGGGCGGGTCGGAGAACAGGCCACCCGATCGGTCGCGCTGGGGCCCGCCGCCCCATCGGAACGACCAGCGCTCGTGGTCCCGCAGGGCCGAGGAGACGTCGTCGTACCGGGTCAGGAGGAAGAAGCCACCGAGCGCTGAGCACCAGTGGACCGGGCCCGCCTCGCGCAACGCGCCGTAGGCCGCCGCCGGGTCGGCCAGCACCTCGGGCGCGAACGGATCGAACGTCACCGGCGCAGTCTGGCACCGACCGGACGCGCCGCGGGGCGCCCGCCACGTGGCGTTTCGCTGGCCCACCTGGAGCGGCACGCCACCCACGAGCCCGCGCTGCGCAGCCGCCTGGCCGGCGCCGTCGAACGCCGGCATCACGCCCTGCAGCACACCTCGGGGCTCAACGACGAGGTGTTCGACGCGCCCGTGCTGCTGGCGGCGGGCGACGACACCCCGGAGGCGGTGGCCGCCGGCTGGCACGCCGTGCAGAACCTCCAGCGCGAGATGGCCGAGGCGCGCCGCGCCCGCCTCGCCCGCCTGGGCTTCACGGTGGGTGAGGCCGACGCGCTGTCGTCGCTCCACACCCGCAACTTCATGTGACCGGGCGCATCGAGGCCAGCAGGGCGTTCAGCGAGAACGTGGCGATGGCGATCGACTCGTCGTCGACGCCGTACGGCAGCACGAGCACGTCGCCGTAGGCGAAGCCGCCACACGAGTACACCACGTTGGGCACGTAGCCGCCGCGCTGGGCCGCGCTCGGTATCACGATCGGGTCCTGCGAGGAGGCGAGCACGATGCGGGGGTCGTCCAGGTCGAGAAGCAGCGCGCCGATGGCATACGTGCGCATCGGCCCCACGCCGTGGGTCAGCACCAGCCAGCCCTCGGCAGTCTCGATCGGCGACCCGCAGTTGCCGAGCTGGAGGATCTCCCACGGCCGCTCGGGCATCTGGATCGTGGTGGCCCCGTCCCAGCAGCGCAGGTCGTCGGAGAAGGCGACGGCGTTCGTCTCGCGATCGGCGCGTGACAACGCGGCGAACCGGCCGCCGATCGGCCGCGGGAACAGCGCCAGGCCCTTGCCCCGCGCCGCCTCGCCCGCCATCGGCGACGCGTCGAACGCCACGAAGTCGTCGGTCTCGAGCAGCTGTTGCGATATGGCCACGCCGTCGAACGCCGTGTACGTCCCGTAGTACCGGACGGACCCGTCGTCGTGCGTGAAGCGTACGAACCGGGCGTCCTCCATGCCCTGGCGCTCGGCCAGCGACGACGGCCACAGGACGCGCTCCGACAGGTCCATCTCGTCGGGGAAGCGCACCCGGTACGACAGCTCGGCCAGCGAGCTCAGGCTGGCGATCGTCCCGACGGTGTTCCCGCGGGTGGCCAGGTCCGCGGTGAGCTGGGCGGCGCGCTCGGCGAGCGCGGCGTCGCCGAACGACTCACCGAGGGCGTCGAGGACGAACGCGGCGTCCTCCCGGTCGTCGCCCAGTTCGGCGAGGAGGGCGTGCAGCACCGACCGGTAGTTGGTCCCCTCGCTGACCTCACCGGTGCGCGGATGGGGCCCAGGTGCGTCGACCGTGACCGCACCGTCGCTCGTCACCCGCCCCACCCGGAAGCCGATCGACGAGCGGTGCCCCTCGCCGATGCCGCGGACGCTGAGCACGAAGCGGGCCCCGGTGGCGTCGTCGCCGTCGGGGTGCAGCACCGCCGAGGGGTTGCACAACGCCGCGCCCTCGATGGCGTACTCGTTCGTGAAGGATGCGCCGAGCAGCCGCACGCGTGCGTCCGACAGCGGCACGGTCGGATCGACGCGCGCCATCACCAGCTCGGCATGGTCACGGAACGTGCGGTCGAGGTCGAGATGGAACCCGCCGAACCGCGCGTCGACCGCGCCGATGGCCGCGAGCACGTCGGCCTCGTCGAGCGCCAGGATGCGGTCCACGACCGAGCCGGCCCGCGAGTCGCCGGGGCCGATGCCCTCACGCCCGGGGACGAACAGGCGCGTGACGACGCGTTTGGGATCCGGCGTCAGGACGACGCCGGTGTCGTGCAACAGGGCCGCGTTCACGCGACGGGCGCCAGCGCCCGGAAACGCTGCATGGTCGCCACGAACGCGAGGGTCGACTCGGCGCCCTGGTTCGTGTTGACCCCACGGGCGTGGAGACCGTCGTAGCCGCCGCCCGACGTCTCGTCGAACATGACCGCACCGACGTCGTTCCAGCCGGCGAACCAGTCTGCTGCCGCGCTCACACCACGGCGCCACGACGGGTCGCCGGTGACCGTGTACGCGCGCCAGCACGCATCGGCCAACGTGGCCACCTCGATCGACTGCTGGTCGAAGCCGGGGCGGGCATCATCCGGACCGCGGCCGCCCACCGGCGCCACCGACAGGTGGCCTCGTTCGGTCTCCATGGTCAGGAGCCACCCCAGCATGGCCAGTCCCCGGGCCAGCTCCTCGGGCCGGCCGAGCGCATCGGCCGCGGCGATGACGGCCTCGGCCAGCGCAGCGTTGGCGTACGCCAACCGGGGCTCGGGCCACACCCAGCTCCCGGCCGGCGGTGCGCCGATGGTGGTGAGCGCGTCGGCGAGCAACGCCCGCGACCCGGCATCGGTGGGCTGGTACGTCGCCACCTCGGCGGCGCCCAGCGCCGCGAACGCCATGGCGCGGGGCCACCGGCTGCGATGGCGGGCCGCACGGTCGAAGGCCTGCCGAGCGGCGGTGCGCACCCGACGGTCGGGATGCTGGACGGCGGCGGTGCCGAGCGCCCACACGTTGCGACCCCAGCAGTCGTCGGTGCCGGCCCGGTCGGTCCAACGACCGAGGCGATCCATGCGGTTGCGCGTACGGCCGCTGCGGTCCTGTGCGTCCAGCACGAACCCGAGAGCGAGCGTGTCGAGCCCGCCGACGACACCACCGGCGGCCAACTCGCGCACGGTCACCACCAGCAGGCGGGCGTTGTCGTCGGTGCAGTAGCCGTGCTCGAGCCGAGGCCGAATGCCGTCGGCGTGCTCGAACAGACCGTGCTCGTCGCTCATCCTCGCAAGGTGGTCGAAGCGGACCGTGCCGCGGGTGCTCATATGGCCACCGTGAGGTCGCTGGCGTCGAGCGAACGGACCACGTCCACGTAGCGGGCGGCCACCGCAGGCCAGCTGAGCGAGGGGGCGAGACGGCTGGCGGCCTCCCCCATGTCGGCCAGCAGCCGGTGGTCGCTCGTCACCTGCCGGATGGCGTCGGCCATGGCCAGGGGGTCCTCGTGCGGCACGAGAACGCCGGCACCGTCCGACAGCAGTTCGACCGCGTGCGGGAACGCGGTGGCGATCACGGGGCGACCGGCGGCCAGCGCGTCGACGAGCACGCCCGAGGTCACCTGGTCACGCGAGTCGTAGGGCAGCACGACGATCGAGGCGCTGGCGACGAAGCGCATCAGCGTGCGCACGTCGCGGTAGCTGTCGTCGAAGGTCACGGTGCCGGCCACGCCCGTCGACCACGTGCGCCCGATGAGCGACGTGCGGTACGCATCGCCATCGCGCGCCAGAACCTTCGGGTGGGTGACGCCGGCCACCGTGTAGCGGGGACGCTGACCGGTGCGGCCCAGGATGGCGAGTGCGTCGATCACGTGCTCGACGCCTTTGCCTGGCCCGAGCAGGCCCCACGTGAGCAGCTGCGGGCTGCGCACGGCCGGCGTCGCGACCGGGGCCGAGACGGCCACGGGCAGCGACGCGCCGTGCGGGATCGTCACCACCATGTCGGGGTCGATCCGGTACCCGGCGAGCAGGCGGGTCCTCGCCGTCTCGGACATGACCACGAGACGCGCCGCCCTCACGGCGATCGTCTCGAGCACCTCCCGCTGCCCTGCGGTCGGCGTCAGCGGCACGGTGTGGAGGACGACGACCGCGGGGACCGTGAGCGACGACAGCAGGTCGAGCACCTCGTCGCCGTCGGGGCCGCCGTAGATGCCGTACTCGTGCTGCACGACGGCCACGTCGCACAACGACAGCACCGCCGCCGCGTGTCGGATGGAGGTGCCGTTGCCGTTGCGCAGCACGGCAACGACGCCGGGCGGGGCGGCCATATCACCCGGGCCGTCGTCGATGGCGACGACATCGACGCGGTGGTGTGCTCGGCGCAATGCCCCGGCCAGCGCAGCGGTGAACGTGGCGAGACCACACAACTTGGGCGGGTAGGTGCTGACCACACCGATACGGCAGGCGCTAAGGGGCGCGGACGTGCGAACGTTCGGCATGGATGGCTCCTCGACTCAGACAGGTCGAGACGTCGGGCCTGCACGGGGCGACAGCGCAACGGCCGTCCTGCCCAAACGAGGCGACTCTTCCCGGGGGGAAGCGCCCAGCCTACCAGGAGCTCAGCGCATCGACGCCGGGGCGGACTCCAGCAGACGCCCGTGGCACGGGTCGCAGACCCACCACCCGGGCGGACCGGGGAGGATGTCGGACGCCTCGCACGCGAACGTT
Organism: Actinomycetes bacterium; assembly: GCA_031423915.1. Lineage (GTDB taxonomy): Bacteria > Actinomycetota > Acidimicrobiia > Acidimicrobiales > Ilumatobacteraceae > JANMAT01. The sequence goes on from JANPGL010000635.1 coordinate 5,238, forward strand.
CGCAGGCAACGCCAGCACCGACGTGAAGGCACGGCGGCGACGTCGTCGACGGTCACCTCGGGGGCGCTCATGTCGTCGCCAGTGCGCGTCGGTCGATGTCGGCACAACGCCAACAGGTGCCCACCTGCGCCACTCGGTCGACGTGCACCGTGCGGGGCGCCGGCCAGACGACGCGATGGCCGTCGTCGAGCTCTATCCCGACCTCGTTGGGCTGACGCACGCGCACGGTCAGGAACACCACCGTGCCGCGACGCGCCGGACCGGGCTCACCGGCGTCGTGCACGTGGACCACGTCGCCGGGCCGGAGCCCGTCCCACTCGAATCGGTTCATCGGATGGGACGGAACGAGGGACGGTGCACGACGGGCTCCTCTGCGATGGGCTCAGGAGAGGCGTCGGGCCTACTGGGCGGAGCGATCCGACCGACGAGGCGTCCCAACCAAGGTGGTTTCACCTCACGGTAGCGCGGCCGGGACACGGTCACGCCGTGGTGGCTCGTGACGTTGGCCCCTGGGCGTCCCCTTCGGCGCGGACGACGATGCAGGTGCGTCGTCGAACGAGCGACCGGACACCCGTCCCACCATCGGTCACGACGACCCGGAGGGCTTCCCATGAGAGCGCAACCGCACGACCACATCGTGGTGCGAGGGCACCACGTGGGCGATCACGACCGCCGGGGCGAGATCGTCGCCGTGGAAGGCTCGGACGGCGGCCCGCCGTACCGCGTCCACTGGAACGACACCGAGCACGTCACGCTGTTCTACCCAGGCGACGACGCGACGGTCGTCCCCACCGTGCCCCGGTCGACATGACCTGAGCGAGCGTCGTCGTCAGTCGACGTCGAGGCCCGCGGCGCGCAGGCCCGCCGAAGCCGACAGCTCGACGCTTCGGGCGTACATCTCGACGTCGTCCGGGCGCTCGCCCATCCTGCCGTCGACGTAGCGCCGGTAGACACCCTCGCTGATCGACGCCGAGCGCCAGGCGTGGAACGCCGTCCAGTAGTCGAGGTCGGTCAGCGTCGTGCCGGTGCGCGATTCGTAGCGCGACAACACCTCCGCACGGGTGAAGAAGCCACCGGCACGCGTCGGCGCTTCGATGGACGACACCAGCGGCTCGTCGGGCTGCACCCAGGCGCGCAGCAGGTAGGTCAGATCCGCGCGCGGGTCACCGAGCGTGCACAGCTCCCAGTCGAGCACGGCGAGCACCGTGCCGTCGGGCCCGTGGAGCGCGTTGCCGAGCCGGAAGTCCCCGTGGCTGACGGCGGCCGCCAGCTCGGCGGGGCGGTTGGCCACGAGCCACGCGTGCAGCCGGTCCATCGACGCCAGCTCGCGGGTCTTGCTCGCCTCCCACTGGGTGTGCCACCGCTTCAGCTGCCGCTCGAGGTAGCCCCCTCGCCGGGCCAGATCCCCCAGTCCGACCGCGTCGACGTCGACCGCGTGCAGCGCGGCCATGGCGTCGATCATCGACTCGCTGGCCCGCCGACGGGCGGCGTCGTCGGCGAACGAGGCCCGCACGGTGGCGGCATCGTGCAGCACGACGCCGTCGACGTGGCTCATCACGTAGAACGGCGCGTCGAGCACGTCGGCGTCGGCGCAGGCGGCCAGCATGCGCGGCACGGGCACGTCGGTGTCGCGCAGGGCGCCCATGATGCGGTGCTCGCGCAGCACGTCGTGGGCCGAGGCCAGCACGTGGCCGAGCGGCGGTCGGCGCAGCACGACGCGTTCGCCGTCGGCGCCGGTCACCACGAACGTGAGACACGAGTGCCCACCCGCCACGCGCACGAACCGAAGCGGGCCGCGCAGCTGCGGCACACGGTCCAGCACCCAGGCGGCCACGGCCTCGGTGGCCGTGGCGGCATCCTTCGGATCGACCTCGACCAGGTTCACGTCGCGCCACCTCCCGCTCGCTCGGCGGTCCCCGGACCGGAACGTACCCGACCTCGCCCACCCGCGAGGTGGTCGTCGGACTTGGCCGTGCGGTGTGACCTTCGTTACCGTCCTCGCGTGGCCCAGAAGTACATCACCGTGGGGGCGGTGGCGACCTTCGTGCATCACCGCGGTCCCACCACGCTGCCCGGGCACCCGCCCGCACCGGCGCCGGGTGCGACGGTGCTCTGCCTGCACGACGTCGCCCTGAACGGCAACGTGTTCGCCGGCGTGCTCGACGCACTCGCAGGCGGCCACCGTCCGATCGCCTTCGACCTCCCGGCCCACGGCCGATCGGGTGGCCTCGACAGCCTGGCCTCCGTGGCCGCCATGGCCGGGCAGGCCAAAGCGCTGGCCGACCGGCTCGGCCTGGTGGCGCCGGTGCTGCTGGGCGACGGGCTCGGTGCCGCCGTGGCCCTCGAAGCCGCCGCCACCTGGACCGACTGGCCTGCGGCCGTCGTGCTGTGCGGGGGGGCGTCGGCCACGCCGGCGCCCTCGGCCGACGCCATCGAGCAGGTGCGCCTGGTGACCGCCGGCCGGGCCCGTCGGCAGTTCGACTCCACGGGCTACGCCCCCGACACCGCCCGTGAGGTGTACCAGCGGGCCTTCGGCGAGTGGATGAAGACCGACCCTCGGGCCACGCTCGGCGACCTGACGGCACTGGCCGCCTGGGACGGCGCGGCCCGCATCGGCGCGGTGGAGGCGCCCGTGATCGTCGTGGTCGGTGAGCACGAGACGCCCGAGGCTCGTACCGCCGCCGAGTCGCTGGCCGCGGCCGTGCGCCGCGGTCGCGTCGAGACGCTGGCCGGCGCCGGGCGGCGCGGCGTGCTCGAGCAGCCGGCCGGGCTGGCCGCCATCGTGGCCGCCGCCGCCGAAGGGAGCGCCACATGAGCCTGTCGGGCGCGGTGGCCCTCGCCGGCGTGCACGAGCACCCGACGCGCTGGGCACCGGACAAGACCGAGTTCCAGATCATGGCCGAGAGCGCCAAGGGCGCCCTCGACGACGCCGGCCTGGCGATCGGCGACGTCGACGCGCTGTTCGCCGCCAGCATGACCATGAGCGGCATGGGCATCGTCGACCTGGCCGAGTACCTCAACCTGAAGCCGAGCTACCTCGACGGCACGAACATCGGCGGCTCGTCGTTCGTGGCCCACGTGGCCCACGCCGCGGCCGCCATCCACGCCGGCCTGTGCGAGGTGGCGCTCGTGCTCTACGGCTCGACGGCCGCCTCGAACGCCATGGCCATCGGCACCGGCATGGGCGGTGAGCGCCGTGATCCGGCGGCATCGTTCCAGACGCCCTACGGCATGACCACGGTCGGCAGCTACGCCCTCGTGGCGAAGATGCACCAACAGCGCTACGGGACCACCTCGGAGCAGCTGGCCGAGATCGCCGTGACGATGCGGCACCATGCGTCGCTGAACCCGGCGGCCAAGATGCGGGCGCCCATCACGGTCGACGACGTGCTGGCCAGCCGCATGATCTCGGACCCCCTGCACCTGCTCGACTGCTGCATCATCTCCGACGGGGGCGGTGCCGTCGTCGTCACCTCGGCCGCCCGGGCCCGGGACCTGCCGAAGCGGCCGGTGCGCCTCTTGGGTTGCGGCGAGGCCGTGGCCCACCAGGAGCTCGGCACGGC
>JANPGL010000636.1:0-7292 GCA_031423915.1 Actinomycetes bacterium
CGTCGGCCGCCGCGGCGGCCTCGGTGCGGCGGGGGTCGATGACGACGAGCTGCATGCCGCGCGCCTTGGCCTCGCGCAACCGCTTGGCCGGGTTGTACTGGGGGATGCCGCCCCACATCGACACCGTCGGGTTGGCGCCGACGAGCAGCCACGTGTCGGCCCGGTCGAACGGTTGGGGCCCGGCCGACCACGTGCCGTGCAACGCGCGGGCCACGCCCTTGCCGGGCTGGTCGATGGCACCCGACGAGAAGCGCATCTTCGACCCGATGGCCCCCATGAACGCCTTGGCCATCTCGTTGCCGGCCGGGTAGTGGAACGAGAACGTGCCGCTGTAGACCGCCACGCTGCGGGGGCCGTGCTCCCGCACGATGTCGGCGAGGCGCGCCGCGATCTCGTCCATGGCCTCGGACGCCGCGATCGGCTCGTAGCCACCGTCCGGCTGGCGCTTCTGCGAACGCAGCAACCGACCGGGGCCGTCGTGCTGCTCGGGCAGCGCACGACCCTTGGCGCACGTGAAGCCCTCGTACATCGGGTTCTCGACGTCGCCGATGACGCGTACGGCCCTGCCGTCGCTCACCTCGACCTTGATCCCGCAGAACGCGTGGCAGAAGCGGCAGAACGCCGTTCGCACCTCGCGCTCCGCCCAGGCGTTGCGCACCCCAGTCATCAGGCGACGATAGCCCCGTGGGCCGACCGCCCCGGACGGCGGCGCGGGTCGTACGCTCCCGCCATGCTCCGGTACGTGTTCCTCCTCGGCCTCTGCGTGCTCGGCGCCTGCTCGTCGTCGAGTTCTCCGGGCACGGGCGAGGCGCTGCGCGCCGCCGCCGCGGTCGGCGACGATGCCGAGGTGGCACGCCTCCTCACCGTCGGCGCGCCCGTGGACGAGCAGGACCCGTCGGGGCGCACGGCGCTGCTCGAGGCCGTCGAGGCCGATTCGCTCACCGTCGTGGAGGCCTTGTTGACGGCGGGCGCCAGCGTGAACGTCCAGGCCGCCAACCGGGACACGCCGTGGTTGCAGGCCGGAGCGCTCGGCCGCACCGACATCCTGCGGCGCCTGCTCACCGCCGGTCCCGACCTCACGATCCGCAACCGGTACGGCGGCAACGCCCTCATCCCCGCCTGCGAACGAGCGCACGTCGACACGGTTCGCTTCCTGCTGGCCGAGAGCGGGATCGACGTCGACCACGTGAACGACCTCGGGTGGACGGGCCTGCTCGAGGCCGTCATCCTCGGCGACGGCGGCTCCGCCCATCGGGAGGTCGTGCGGCTGCTGCTCGACGCCGGCGCCCGCGTCGACCTGGCCGACCGAGATGGGGTCACCGCGCTGGCGCACGCCCGTCGCCTGGGCCAGAGCGAGATGGTCGCCCTGCTGGAGGCGGCCGGCGCCACGGCGTAGCGGGACGACCGTTCTGCCGGACGTTTCGCAGCGTGAGCGCTCCGATCCTTCCGGCAGAACGCTCGCCGCTCAGTAGTGGATGACGCCGGGCTGGCCGCCGCCGCAGGCGATGGCGTCGCCGTTGATGGACGACGACCGCGGTGAAGCCAGGAAGGCGATCACGTCGGCCACCTCTTCGGCGTCGATGAGGCGCTTCACGCTGTTCCCCTGCGCCATGCGGGCCTCGACCGACGCCGGCTCGAGGCCGAAGGCGTCGGCGCGCGCCTGGATGACGCCCGGCGTCGCCTCCGTGCGGGTCAGGCCCGGATGCACCACGGTCACGTTGACGCCGTGCGGGCCGAGCTCGTCGGCCAGGTTCTTCGTGAGCGCGGCCACCGACACGTTGCGCACCGACCCGATGATCGACCCGGTCGACCGGGCGGCCAGCCCGGAGACGTTCACGATGCGACCCCAGCCGCGCTCGATCATCTGCGGCGCCACCGCCTGCGCGCAACGCAGGTAGCCCATCACCTTCACGTCGACCTCCGCGAACAGCGCGTCGCGCGTCAGGTCGGCCAGCTTGGGCGGCGCGGCCTGTCCACCGGGTTGCGCGGCGTTGTTCACCAGGATGTCGATGGCGCCGAGCGCCGCGGTCGCTTCGGCCACCGCCGCGCGCACCGAGTCGTCGTCGGCCGTGTCGATGCGCACGGGCACGATGCGGCGACCGGTCAGCGCCATGAGCTCGTCGGCCGTGGCCCGCAACCGCTCGGGGTCGCGCGCGGCGATGGCGACGTCGCAGCCCTCCTGGGCGAGCACCCGGGCGACGGCCTTGCCGATGCCGCGGCTGCCGCCGGTGACGAGTGCGCGCTTGCCGGAGAGCTCGAGGTCCATGCGCGCATGCTAGGGCCGGCGCCCCCGCCCCCTACCCGGAACGGGAAGCGCCGGCCCGACGCGGCGAGGTCAGGCGACCAACCGACCCCGTCGACGCCACTGGGTCGCCGCGAGGACCGCACCGACGATGGCCAGCGCTGACAGCGGCAAGAGCACGCCCCAGGGCGCCTCCGGCACGACCGGCGCCGAGTAGGCGATCACCCGGTTCTGCGGTCCTGGTGCGATGGTGCCCTGGGCCTGGAAGTAGCCGACCAGCGCATCGATGTCGAGGTCGCCGCCGAGCACGTTGGTGCCCTGGCGGAACGTGGTGTAGTCGTCGCCGCCGTCGGCCATGAAGTTGTTCATGGTCACCCGGTACGAGCCCGTCGGGCTGATCTCCGCTCCGTTCAGGAAGATCTTCCCGATCGCCGCGGCGCACGCGGCCGGCGACGGGGGGCTGGCGACGGGTGGGTTGAGGTTGCCGCCGAACACCGACAGGTCGAGCTCGTACGAGAAGCCGTTCGAGATCTGCAGGTATCGGGGGCCACCGGCACCGCGCTGGCCTCGGCAGCCGACGAACTGCTGCTCGAGGAGCTCGCGCAGGTTCTGGCCGGTCAACGTCTTCACCACCAGGGTGTTGCCGAACGGCTGCACGGTGAACGCCTCGCCGTACGTGACCTGCCCGATCTGCTCGGGCGGCGCGGTGCCGCTGATCTGCGTGCGCAGGAAGTCGGCGCGGATGCCGCCCGGGTTCATGAAGGCGATCTGCGAGCCGCCCTTGGCCGCCGGCGCCGTGGCCGCCAACTGCGAATCGGCGATGACGTCGCCGAGCGACTGCTCGCCGAGCGTGTTGGCCGTGCGGGTCAGGTCACCCGAGATCGATCCGAGGACCGTGCTCGACAGCGGCGCCACGGCGGTGGCGTACTGCTGCACGACGGCGTTGACCGCCGGATCCTTCGGGAGGTCGAGCAGAGGGACGCTCGCCGCGTTCACCCGCGGGTTCGACGAGTTGCGCACGATCAGGTTGTTGGCGCTGGCCGTGGTCAGCGTGCCGGTGGCGTCGTCGATCGTGAGGGTCACGTCGGTGAGGACCCGGGCGAACGACGATGCGCTGGTGACCAGACGGGTCTCCCCGTCGGTCGTCGTGACCGTGCAGCGGTACTCGTTGTGGGTGTGTCCCGACACGATGACGTCGATGCTGCGATCCAGCCCGTTGTTCAGGATCGTCGCAATGGCGCTGCCCGCCAGGTTGCCGGCACACCCGTTCAGCGCAAAGGTGCCGGTCTGCGAGCCGCCCTGGTGGATGAGCATCACGATCGTGTTGACGCCCTGGGCCTTGAGTGCGGCGGCGGCGTTGTTGGCCGCCGCCGTCTCGTTCTGGAACGTGAGTCCGGCCACGCCACTCGGCGTCACGATCGAGGGCGTGGCCTCGAGCACGAGGCCAACGAAGCCGATCTTGGTGGTGCCGCCGCTGCCGTTGGGCAGCGTGGCGACCGCGGTCGACGGGAACAGGGTGGCGCCGGTGGCGGTGTCGACGACGTTGGTCGACAGGTACTGGAAATCGGCGCCGGGGAAGGTCGCCGTGGTCGTGCCGTCGGCCAGCGCGTAGGGGCCGGCCGTGCAGCCGCCGGTGGGACTGCACCCTCCGTTCTGCTGGCGCAGCAGCTCGGTCTTGCCCCGGTCGAACTCGTGGTTGCCCACCGTCGAGAAGTCGACGCCCATCAGGTTCTGCACGATCGTCGACGGCTCGTCCTTGAACAGGCCGGAGACGAGCGGCGAGGCACCGATGTTGTCACCCGCCTCCACTACGACCGTGCGGCCGGTGGGAAAGGCCGCCTTCTCGTCCTTGATGAGCTTGCTGAGCCAGGCGGCACCGCCGGCGAACTGGCCGTACTGGTTGAGCGCGCCGGGTTCGAGGTTGCCGTGGAAGTCGTTGAATCCGAGCACCTGGAAGTCGGTGGTCACCCCGGTGGCGGACCGAGGGAAGTCGAGGACGACGGACTGCGCGAGGTTGGTGGCACCTTTGATCGTCACCGCCGCGGCCGGAGTGCTCTGGCCGACGGCCAGAGGTGCTCCCACCACCGCGCCGATGCCGGCGGCGGCCAGCAACGCCCGCCGCCACGAACGTGAACCCTTCATGTGCACCCCTTGTCACCGTGTTGCCCTGGACCTCCGGACGGTACGGAACCCGGGCGAGACGTGGCCGACGGCGAGTTGAACGGCCCGTGATTTCTCGGGGCCGTTCACCTTCCGGCCCCGAGTTGTTCGGCCGGCGCTCATCCGAAGGTCGGCCGCCGCTCGTACGGTCGACGCCATGGCAACCGACCAGGCGGCGATCGTCCGGCGCGCGGCAGAGCGACGGGGTGCAGGCAGCCCACTGGCTCTCGTCGCCGTCGTCGTGGCCGCCGCCATCGTCGGCGTGGCACTCCGCGGCCGCCTCGACCGTCCGGCGCTCCAGACCTGGGCCACGTTGTTCGTCGCGGTCACGGTCCAGGCCGTGCCGTTCCTCGTGCTCGGCGTGGCCGTCAGTGCGCTGATCGCCGCCTTCGTACCGTCGGCCTTCTTCGCCAGGATCCTGCCTCGCCACCCCGCGTTGGCCGTGCCGGCCGCCGCGTGTGCGGGCGTCATCCTGCCGGGCTGCGAGTGCGGCTCGGTCCCGATCGCCGGTCGGCTGATCGACCGCGGAGTTCCGGCGCCGGCCGCACTCACGTTCCTGCTCGCTGCGCCGGCGGTGAATCCGGTCGTGACCGTGGCCACGGTGATCGCCTTCCCCGGCCGTCCCGAGATGGCCGTGGCGCGCGTCGTGGCCAGCCTGATCGCCGCCATCGCCGTCGGCTGGGCATGGACGCGCTGGGGCGACGCCGACCTGGCGATTCCGACGAACCACCACGAGCACCGCGGCTCGCGCCTCGACGTGCTGCTGGCCACGGCGCGACACGACTTCCTGCACGCGGGTGGGTTCCTGGTCGTGGGTGCGGCGGCCGCCGCGTTCCTTCAGACCGCGGTGCCCCGCAGCGTGCTCGATTCGTTGGCCGGCGGCTGGCTGGTGCCGATCGCGTGCCTGGCGGTGCTGGCCGTCGTGATGGCGGTGTGCTCCGAGGCCGATGCGTTCGTAGCGGCCAGCCTCGCCGGGTTCCCCATGACCGCTCGACTCGTGTTCCTGGTCGTCGGACCGATGGTCGACGTGAAGCTGATCGCGCTCCAGGCCGGTACGTTCGGGCGCCGGTTCGCCCTGCGCTTCGCTCCGCTGACCTTCGCCGCCGCAGTGATGTCGGCCATTGCCGTCGGGACGTGGCTCCTTTGACGCAGGACGCGGGCGCCTTGCTGATGGTGATGCTCGGCGGCATCGTGACGCGTCTGGCGATCACGGGAGCCCACCGTCGCTACGTGAAGGCCGGTCTCGGTCCCTACCTGGTCGTGGCCGGCGTGCTGCTGGTCGTCGCCGGCGTCCTCCTCCTCCTGCGGCGACCGGCGACCGCCGACGACAACGACGACGACGACGACGACGATCACGGTCACGCAGCCCACGACGACGACGGTCACGAGGGGTCACCCCGCGTCGCCTGGCTGCTGTTGGCGCCGCTCGTGGTGCTGGTGCTGGTGGCGCCCGCGCCCCTCGGTTCGTTCGCGGTAGCGAACCGGACGCGCCAACCGGCGGCGTCGGCGGGCACGGCCTTCCCGCTGCTGCCGGCTGGGACGACCGTCGAGATGTCGATCCGCGAGTACGCCGAGCGGGTCGCCGATCGCGACGGCGCCAGCATGCGCGACGTGACGGTTCGCCTCGTCGGCTTCGTGGCACCCGGACGCCACGGTCCCTTCGCGCTGGCCCGATACCAGATCGCGTGCTGCGCCGGCGACGCCGTGGCGTCGGTCGCCGACGTCGCCGAGTGGGACGGACCCGTGCCCTCGAGCGACACCTGGCTCGCGGTGGAGGGCGTCCTCGAACCAGGTCGGGCCGGCGCGACGCTACGGCCGACGAGCTTCACCGTCATCGAGCCGCCGAGCGATCCGTACGAGGAGTAGCTCGACCGGCCACCTCGCTACGCTCGGCGGTGGGGGGTACCAACGATGACGACCTACAGCGGCTTCACCGTCGACGAGCACCCGAACGGGGTGCGACTCGTGACGCTCGATCGGCCGGAGCGCCTGAACGCGCTCACCCAGCCGCTCAAGCGTGACCTGATCGAACTGCTGACGCAGGCCCAGATGGACGACGGCGTCCGGGTGCTGGTGTTCACGGGCAGCGGGCGGGCGTTCTGTTCGGGCGACGACCTGGCCGGCTACCACGACGGCGAGGCGACCACCGTGCCACCGATCGGCGGCGGCCATCGTGACGCCATCGGCACCGCGCAGGGTCTGCGCGTGTTCTCGCAGGCGGTCAACCTGGCGGTGCGCAACCTCGACAAGCTCACGGTGGCCGCCATCAACGGGCCGGCCGTGCAGACGGGCCTGTCGCTCGCGCTGTCGTGCGATTTCCGCCTGGCCTCCGAGCGCGCCCGCCTGGGGTCGGGCACGCTGCGCTTCGGCCTAATGCCCGACGAGGGCGGCCACGCGTTGCTCGTGCAGCACCTCGGTGTCGGCCGGGCCATGGACTTCCTCATGCGGGCCCGCATCGTCGACGCCGCCGAGGCGCTGACGCTCGGACTCGTCAACGAGGTGGTGCCGCCCGACGACCTGGTGCCGCGTGCGCTCGCTCTGGCCGACGAGCTGGCACAGGGCCCGCAGGTGGCCATGCGCATGCTGAAGCGCTCGATCTACGTGGCCGCCGAGTCCACCTTCGCGCAGGCGATGGAGGACATCGCGCTGCGCACGGCGGTGACCGATCACCACCCCGACGCACGTGAAGGCGCCACGGCGTTCCGGGAGAAGCGGCCCGCCCGATTCAACGGCGACTGACGTTGCCGATCGAACATATGTTCGGTACACTGTCGGGACCGTGCTTGGTGTGTCCGACACGATCGAGGGGCTCGACCCCTCTCACATAGGGTGCAGCCCCGGCCTGTTGGCCGAGGCGTGCGCCGAGCTGCACCGGCTCCAGGCGGTCATC
>JANPGL010000637.1:0-6578 GCA_031423915.1 Actinomycetes bacterium
GACAGGCCGCCGCCGACCGCTTCTACGAGTGGGAGACGAAGTACCAGATGACGGTGTCGGTGCTGCAGCTGCCGAGAGGCGCCGACCCGGCCGACCTGGCCCGCACCGACCCGGCGGCGCTCCGCGACGCCGTGGACCATGCGCTCCCGTTCCTGGGGTTCCGTCTGCAGCGCGTCCTCAAGGCCGGCTCGGTGACCACGCCCGAGGGGCGCGCTCGCGTGGCCGAGCAGGCGATGGCCATCGTGAACGAGCATCCGAACTCGAACGTGCGCACGATCTACGCCGGCGAGGTGGCGGCCCACAGCGGCCTTCCGGTGTCCGAGCTCGTGAAGATGGCGCAGCGGCGCACGTCGAAGGTGCGTGTCGATCTCGCCCGCCCCGCGACCGGTGGCCGGAAGGACTCGGCCGAGGTGGTGGCGCTGTCGCTGCTGGCCCACCGCTGGGACGACATCGCGGAGCTCCTGGTGGAACCGCTGTTCGCCGACCCGGTGAACCTGGCTGCCTTCCGGTCGCTGGCCGAGACAGGCGACGTGAACAAGGCCATCGAGGTCGCCGATCCCGAGGCGCGCGAGCTGCTCGAGGAGATCGCGGTGCGCGACATCGACTGCGAGCCGGTCGTCGAGGCGTACCGGCTGATCGCGGCGGCGACCCGCCGACTGATCAACGAGCTGCGGCGGGGCGCCGACGAATCGGCCGGTGCCGAGCTGGGCGAGGCCCAGCGCAGGGCGGAGTGGCTCGACGATCCTGATCCTCACCGCGGGTCGGAATCGGCCGATTGGTTGCTAAGTTGGCTACTTCGACGGACCGAGGAGCGAGGGTGAGCGCAGACCAGCCCATCGTGCCGCCGATCGGTGGCATCCCAACCGAAGACTGGGTTTCGCTCGTCGACAAGGGTCGTCGCATCGGCGTGCTTCACGCGGATGACGTGACCCTGATCCTGAAAGACGTCGAACTGACCGAAGAGGCCATCACGGCCGTGCGTGTGGCACTCGCCTCGTCGGGCGTGGCGCTCGACGAGACGGTCGACGCGGTCGACGAGCACGACGCCCACGACGATGTCGTCGGGGTCCCCATCGTGGCGCCCGACAGCGTGCTCGAAGACGTCAGCGACATCCCGAAGCGCCGGCGCTCGCCGCGCATGCCCGTCGAGCGCAACGACGATCCCAGCGGCGGCACGTCCGACACCGTCCGCATGTACCTCAAGGAGATCGGGCGCGTCAGCCTGCTCACCGCGGAGGACGAGCGTGACCTGGCGAAGCGGATCGAAGCGGGCAAGTTGGCGTCGGAGACGCTTCTGGGCGAGGTGGTGGCCGACGACGTCGCCCGCCGTCGGCTGAAGCGGCAGATGGGCGACGGCGACGTGGCCCGCGCCATGCTCATCCAGGCCAACCTTCGGCTCGTCGTCTCGATCGCCAAGCGCTACGTCGGCCGCGGCATGCTGCTGCTCGACCTCATCCAGGAAGGCAACCTGGGGCTGATGCGTGCGGTCGAGAAGTTCGACTACACCAAGGGCTTCAAGTTCTCGACGTACGCCACGTGGTGGATCCGTCAGGCCATCACCCGCGCCATCGCCGACCAGGCGCGCACCATCCGCATCCCGGTGCACATGGTCGAGTCGATGAACCGCGTGCTGCGCGTGCAGCGCCAGATGGCGCAGGAGCTGGAGCGCGAGCCCACCACCGACGAGCTGGCGGCCAAGACCGGCCTCACACCCGAGCGCGTGCGCGAGATCCAGCGCATCGCCCAGGACCCACTGAGCCTCGACTCGCCGGTGGGGGAGGAGGACGACTCGAACCTCGCCGACTTCATCCAGGACTCCGGTGCCGACGCTCCGGCCGAGGTGGCGGCCAAGCGCATGCTGGTCCGTGCGGTCGAAGAGGCCCTGGGCGAGCTGTCCGAGCGCGAGCAGGAGGTCGTCCGCCTGCGCTTCGGCCTCGTCGACGGGCAGGCGCGCACGTTGGAGGAGGTCGGCCGTGAGTTCGGCGTGACCCGTGAGCGCATCCGCCAGATCGAGGCCAAGACGCTGGCCAAGCTTCGTCACCCCCAGCGCAGCCAGAAGCTCAAGGAGTTCCTCGACAGCGAGTGAGCTGGGCCCGCCCGGCCCGCCCGGGACGCGTCAGCCCGCGGTGGCGAGCTGGCGAGCGATCAGCTCACCGGCGTCGGCGGCGTCGAGCGCCGGCCAGTACCAGAAGCCCTGGGCGTGCGTGACGCCGACCGACTGCAACAGCTCCACCTGCGCCCGCGTCTCGACGCCCTCGGCCACGCACTCGATGCCGAGCTCACGAGCGAGCGAGGCCACCGCTCGCACGACGGTGGCGCCGGCCGGGCTCGACGCGTCGGCCAGGAACGTGCGGTCCATCTTCAGCAGGTCGATCGGGAGGCGGCTCAGGTAGCTGAGCGACGAGTGGTCGGTGCCGAAGTCGTCGAGGCTGATGCCCACCCCGAGCGCCCGCAGCTCGTCGACGCGGGCGATCGTCGCGTCGATGCCGTCGAGCAGCTGGTGCTCGGTGATCTCGACGACGAGCTGCGACGGCGACAGGCGGGCCCGGTCGAGCTGCTCGGCCACGGACGCCACCAGGTCGGCGCGGGCGAGCTGCTCGGCCGACAGGTTCACCGAGATGGTCAGGTCGCCGGCGAGCGACGGGTGGGCGCGTTGCCAGGACCCGAGTTGCGAGCACGCCTGGCCGAGCACCCAGTCGTCGATCACCGAGATCAGCTGGGCTTGGCGGGCCACGTCGAGGAACTCGTCGGGCAGGAGCACTCGGCCGCCCGGGTGGTGCCATCGCACGAGCGCCTCGAAGCCGACGAGCCGCGCGCTGTGGAGCTCGACGATGGGCTGGTAACGCACGTCCAGCTCGCCGGTGGCCAGCGCACGGTGGAGCTGGGCCTGCAGCAGGAGGCGACGGTTGGCGGCCTCGTGCAGGCTCGGGTCGAACAGGGCCCAGCGGTTGCGGCCCCGTTCCTTGGCCCGGTACATGGCCAGGTCGGCGGCGCGCAGGATGTCGTCGGGGGCGGTGTCGTGGTGGGCGACCGCCACGCCGACCGAGCACGACAGGTGGACCACGGTGCCGGCCACCGTGAACGGTTCCGCCAGGCTGGAGCACAGGGCGTCGGCGAGCGCCAGCAGATCGGAGGTGAGCGGCACGCGGGGGACCAGCACCACGAACTCGTCGCCGCCGTAGCGGGCGAGCGCGCTCGGGTAGCTGACCGACGCGAGGCGTTCGGCGACCTGGCGCAGCAGCTCGTCGCCGTGGGTGTGGCCGATGGAGTCGTTGGCGATCTTGAATGGTCGAGGTCGACGAAGAGCACGCCGACCGAGTTGTCACGGCCGCACCGGCCGATCATCGAACCGAGCTCGTGCATGAGCCCGCCGCGATTGAGCAGACCGGTCAGGGTGTCGACCCGCGCCTGGTGGCGCAGCGTCGCCTCGATGAGCTTGTGCTCGGTCACGTCGCGGGCGATGAGCGAGAGCGCCCGGAGCACGTTGCGCTCGTCCCTGATGGCCGTGATGGAGAGCGACAGCTCGATGCTCAGGTCGTCGTCGGGCGTGCTGAGCGACGCCTCGCCGCTCCACGCGCCGGTACGCCGGGCCATGGGGAGCCCGACGTCCCGTATGAGCATGCGGGCCGAGGCCGGCTGGATGAGGTCGACATGGGTGGGCTCGTCGGAGCCGAACAGTGCTCGGGCCGCGGCGTTGGCGTGCAACACGCGGCCCGCGGGGTCGAGCAGCACGATCACGTCGGCGGCGGCCTCTACCGCGGCCATCAGGACGTCGGCGCGGTTGCGAAACGCCTCCTCGCCCGAAAGGTCCCGGAAGCACACGACGACGCCGCGGACGCGCGGGTCGTCGGACAGGTTGGTGGCGGTGGCCTCCACGGGCAGCGGCCCGCGGGCCGACAGCACCCGGAACTGGACGGCCTCCTCGGTGTCCGGTTGCTCGAGCAGCTCGGCGAAGGCCTGGGCCACGGACGCAAGGTCGTCGGGGTGGATGTACTCGATCGCCGAGGTTCCCATCTCACCGTCGCCCGACCCGGTCATGATCGTGCGCGCCGAGGCGTTGGCGTAGGTGAGCTGCATCTCGCGATCGAGCACGACGATGGCGTCGGCGACACAGTCCAGGAGCCGAGCTGTCAGGTCGTTCGAGAAGGGGCCCGACGTGGCAGACGTCACCCAGGGACCGTATGTGCACACGTTCGGTGATGGTGGCGCGGCGACCTATCGCGTTCTTGGTGGCCAGATGCGCACGGTTCCCGATAGTCTGTCGAACGCCTTCCGGGATAGCTCAGCTGGCAGAGCGGCTGACTGTTAATCAGCATGTCGCAGGTTCGAGCCCTGCTCCCGGAGCCACCCCACCTGGGGAAACGCACGGTCCACGGGCCGGCCGCCACGGCGGCCGGCCCGTGCTCGCTGACCGCACCGTCGACGGCCCCGCGGTAGGTTCGGCGGCATGATCGAGGGGTTCACCACCGACGTGGTCGACGGGGTCTTCGTGGCTGCAGCGGGGGACGGCCCGGCCGTGCTGCTCCTCCATGGCTATCCCCAGACGCACCACATGTGGCGCCACGTGGCGCCCACCGTGGCGGCGGCCGGTCACACCGTGGTGTGCCCCGACCTGCGCGGCTACGGACGCAGCCACACGCCGCCCGCCGGCGAGCGGGCCGAGGCCTATTCGAAGCGCGCCATGGCCGCCGAGATGGTGGGCGTGATGCGACGGCTCGGCCATGAACGGTTCGCGGTCGTCGGGCACGACCGCGGTGGCCGTGTCGCCTACCGCCTGGCGCTCGACCACCCTGGCGTCGTCACCCGCCTCGCCGTGCTGGACATCATCCCGACCATCGAGCAGTGGGACCGGCTGAAGGGCACGGCTGCGGTCGGCGCGTTCCACTGGACGTTCCTGGCCCGCCCGGCTCCCTTCCCCGAGCGGCTCATCGGCGGCGACCCCGAGTACTGGCTGCGCACCACGTGCGCCGGCTGGGCCGGCGGCGCCCTCGACCTCGACGAGTACGTGCGGGCGTTCACGCCCGACGTCGTCCGGGCCAGTTGCGACGACTACCGGGCGGGCGCCGGTATCGACGTCGACATCGACCGCGCCGATCGGGAAGCGGGCCGCCGCATCGGCTGCCCGACGCTGGCGTTGTGGGGCGACAAGTCGTTGGGTCGGGGAACGCCGCTCGACGTGTGGGCGCGCTGGTGCGACGACCTACGTGGCGAGTCGCTGCCGTGCGGGCACTTCGTGGCCGAGGAGGCGCCGGAGGCGACCGCCCGCGCACTCGTCGCGTTCCTGGCTGGCGAGAGCGCGCCGGCTCGATGACGGGGCCCGGCCCGTCGCCGGGCCGGGCTCCCCGTGCGTGTTCGTCAGCGACGCCCGATCAGGCGGCGGGGCACTTCAGCTCGGTCGCCCGAGCCGTGGCCACGCCGACGCGGTCGCCGTAGAGCTTCTTGCCGTAGTCGTCGGACGCGCCGGCCAGCTCGTCCTGCGAGATCTTCCTGATGGCAGCGACCGTGTCGCAGTCGGTCATGGCCTTGATGACGCCGAGGTTGGCGTCGACCACGGCGGCCTTCACCGTGGTCGCGGTCTCGGCCACCGTGGTGGCCGCGGCGACCGTGGTGACGGCCGCCGCCGTCGTGGCCGACGGCGCCGAGCTCGAGCCACACGCCGCCAGCGTGCACACGGCGACTGCCGCAACCGAACCGATGAGCGAGCGCGTCGAAGCAAGCGAACGAAGAACCATGACCGACCTACACCTTCCGAGAACCAATGGGGGCTTCCCCGCGTGTCTAGTGCCAGGCCCGGCGCGCCCCCAAGCACACGTTCGGTGAGCAGGTACGATCCGCTGACGGGGCCAGTAGCTCAGTGGTCAGAGCGCGGGACTCATAATCCCTTGGTCGTGGGTTCGATCCCCACCTGGCCCACCATCCGAGCTGGGAAAACGCGCCAATTCGGGCCCCTTCGCTCGTTCCGCTGAGCGGTACATCCAAGTTGTTCGGGGATTTCGTGTCGCGACGGACGCCCGCTGGTATCAGATCGAGGAGCGTCGATGCGTCGGGCCTACGGCGCGCAGGAGCCGGGAGGAGGTCCTCGAGCTGACGCGCAGGGAACCTTGCGCAACGGGGCGGAGCGGCCGTGGACCTGACGGCTTGACGGGTGGTGAATGGCCCGGACGACCAATCCGACCGCGACGTCGATCTCGTAACAGGCGCCGAACACGAGCGCCAGGTATAAGGGCCGTTCTCGGGCGGGCGTCGTCGGTGCGAGGAGCTCCATCGTGGCCGGGACGAGCAGCATGCGCACGATGGTTGCGTCGACTGCCACGGCGATGGCTAGACCCAATCTGTTGCACCCGACGCTGGTCAGGTAATCACCCACGGAAAGCGACGGAGAGCCACATTAATGACAAGTAGCAGTAAATGCTTCGGTTCGAGCGGACGGAAGGAACACGCCGGGCGATGCGGTTCCCCACATCACGACTCGCGGAGCGCGAATTGCGGTCGCTGTTGCATCTCGCTCTTGCGACGGGGAGTTTGAAACACGTCACGCGTTGGACTCCCCCGTACATTGACTTCTGGCGGTCGCCCTT
>JANPGL010000638.1:0-2080 GCA_031423915.1 Actinomycetes bacterium
GCTACTTCTGGCGACGATGCGAATCCCTGAACCGTGACTCCATCGTCACGTTGGATCGATTCCCGGTCGTGGTGCCGATTACCGATCCAATCGTCGACATTCGTACCGACGTCGCCGAGCTAGTTCTCTCCCTGCGGCTGCCGACCCCCGTCCTCTCGACGTTGCCGGAGCCAGACGTCTACTACGGGCTGAAGGTGAACAACCCGGCCTGGATCTCAGTGACGCCGGGGTCGTGGCGGACGGTGGTGGCGCCACCGAAGTGGATCCGCGGCTGGGAGGTCACGTTGATCGTGCGGCCCGTGACGATGGCGTTCACCGTCGAGCAGGGCGGGCGGACGCTCACGATCGCGTGCGACCCGGGTGACGAGCGGTACGTGCCCGGCAGCAACCGGTTCCCGACGGAACCGGTCGGGTTCACGGACCAGGCCAACTGGTTCGATCCGCCCGACGAGCCGCTGCCCGCACGGGCCTGCAGCTGGACGCCGCGCGCGAAAGGCCCAGGCAACGTGACGGTGGCGATCACGTACGACGTGCGAGCGAGTGCCGGCGGCTTCTTGTTCCAGTTCGCGCCGCGGACCAACACGGCGGTCGCTCCGATCGACGTGACCGAGCTCCGCACCGTCAACCTCCGGCCGTAGCCGCATCCGAGCGCGCGACTACACCGGCAGGATCTCGGTGCCGTCGGGTCGGTAGGTGTGCCAATGCCCGTCGTCGTCTCGCCACACGCGGAACCCGCGACGCTTGGCCCGGTGATGACTCGGACATCGGGGCGCCCCATTGGCCTGGTCGGTGGTTCCGTCGTCCTGCCATTCGTCGAGATGATCGAGCTGACATCGCCGGGACCGCACGGTGCACCCTCGATGCGTGCAGCTCGGTGTCGCCAACCGCAACGCCTCGGCGGCGACACCCGTGAACAAGCGGCGTTTGCGGCCCATGTCGACCACGACCCCGTCGGAGTCGTACACGACCCGCCGCACATGCCCCGCCACGGCGGCGCGCAACACGTCGTCGGGCGTGACCGGGACCCCGCTGGTCGTCTCGCAGCGCCGCTCCCGCAGCGACAACTTCGGGAGACCCTCGGGGAGGAGCGCGATGATCCGCCTGCGGACCAGGTGCTCGTAGAACGTGACGATGTCGCAGTTCAGGTTCACCACCGGCTCCGGTGCCACCCGGTCGGGCGGCGCCGACGCGGCCGCCTCGAAGACAGCCCGCAACGCATCGAAGCGACGTTGTGCGTCCGAGCGCGGCAGCACGGTCGGTTCCGCGGACGGGTCGCCGAGCGCGTCGCGCGCCGCGGTGACATCGGCGAGGAACTCGGCGTCACAGAACCGTTCGAGGATCTCGATCATCGCCGCGCCATCGACCGCACCCCCGAACCCCGACAGGAACACGGCCCCGCCACTGGCCACCAGCGACACCCGCCGCCCGGTGTGGGCGGCCTCGGCGGCACGATGCGCGCCATCGACATCGGCCAGCGCCTCCCACCGCCCGACGAGCCTGCGGAAGTCCTTGAACGACAGCCGCCGAGCCTCGCGCAGCAGCTCGGGCAGGAACGCGCCGATCTCACGCCCACAGCGTGGGTTCGCCCCTGCCGCAGCCAGCTCCTCGGCCTGCGCGACGCCGAGCATGCCATCGGCCAACGCCTCGCCGACCGACGAGTCACGCTGGATGAGGTGCGCCAGCCTGACACGGGCCGTGCACTGCTGATCCGACCAGTTCCCCCGCGCCCTCAGCCAGCCCCGGACCGACCCGTGACCGTCGACGTGAGCGAGCTTCCGACGTTCGACCTCGCCCACCACCGCCGCCAACTCGGCCTCCAACCGGCGGGCCGCAACCTTGAGCTCACGAAAACGTGCCACGACAGCATCGTCATCCAATGACGAGACATGGTCGACAAGATCGCTGAACACGACCCCAGTCTGACAAGGGGGTATGACAGAGTTTCCGGGCCGCCGGGAAATTCGTCCGACGCCCCGGTGTAGATGCGATAGGCCACGAGCATGGCTCCGCTCGTCGTGCCCCCGCTCGTGCGCGAGCGAGCGACGAACAACGGTGCGGCCGGCGCACAGTGGCTCGCCGA
>JANPGL010000639.1:0-2332 GCA_031423915.1 Actinomycetes bacterium
GTTGTCGTCGGACGAACACGTCCGCGCTATCGGTGCCGGCCATGTGACGGTGGCCGCTTGTCGTCCCGTGACGACGGCGATCGCGCCAGCCTATGGGGGTAAAGGAGCACGGGCCTGCCGAAGGCTGAACGGGGCGGCGCCTGTCAACCTTGGTGAGGCAGGTTCTTCGTGGAGTCACTGAGTCGTTGGTGCCTCCTGGTCGGGTTTGTTGATCCAGACCGCCTCGGGCAGGGCTGGTGGTGTGGGTGGTCGTCGGACGAAGCGTTCGCCGTGCAGCGTGTGGGCGCTGTCGAGCACGAGCTAGTGCCGTGTCAGGCAACGTTTGCGCGCTTGACCAGCTCGCGTAGGGCGCGGTCGTGGGCGTTGCGGTTCCGCCAGTGGATGTAGCGGCGGATCATGGATGCTTGCTCGCGGTGGGTGGCGTGGTCGGTCCCGTCGATGGCGAAGTAGCGCAGCGCCTGGAACTGGGCTTCGATCCGGTTCAGCCACGAGCTGTAGGTCGGCGTGTAGGCGAGCTCGACGTTGTTCGCCTTCGCCCAGTCGCCGATGCGTTGGTCGGTCTTGGTGGACAGGTGGGGACTGAAGTTGTCGAGCACGATCCCGATCCGCACGTTCGCCGGGTGCAGCGACCGCAAGTAGCGCAGGAACGCGAGGCACTCGGTGCGACCCTTGTGGACGACGACGTGGCCGTAGAGCCGGTCGGTCGACAAGTCGTAGCCACCCATGAGGTGCCGCACGCCGTTCGGGCGGGTGTAGGTCGCTCGCCGACGACGGCGACGCGGTGACGAGCTGTCGCCCGTGCCGGCGGCCACCGGGGCCCACTGGTGACCGCGGTGGGGTTGGAGGTTCAACGGGCCGAACTCGTCCATGCACATGATCACCGTCGGATCACCCCGGCCGGGCTCGGCGGTGCCGTCGGCGATGGCGTAGAGCTCCAGGATCCGGTTCTTCTTCGCTTCGAAGTGCGGGTCGTTGGAGGCCTTGAACGTCTTGATCACTTGAAACGAGACGCCCTCCTCTCGGAGGAGTGCCCGGAGGCCCTCATGGCTGATGTCGTCGACCACCCCCTCAGCCACCACGAACTCCGCCAACTTCGACAACGACCACGTCGAGAACGGCAAGCGGTGGTCCTGCGGGCGTGACAGGGCGATCTTCTTGATCGCGTGGCGTTCCGGGAGCGTGAACTTGGCGGGTCGGCCACCCGCGTACTTCGGGGCGAGCGAGTCGAACCCGTCGGCGTTGAAGTTGTGGATCACTTCACGGACGCGGTCCTCGGAGGTGAACGCGATCTTGGCGATCGCCGGGACACTCATCGCCTGCGCGGACCACAACACGATCTGAGCCCGGCGCCAGCGCACCACCGACCCTGAACCCCTGCGCACGATCCCGAGGAGCTTGTGCCCCTCGGCGGGCGACAGGTCCCGAACCTGCACACGTTCAGCCATCCCGAAAGTCTGCGCGAGCCCGCCAGCCAAGTGGTGGACGCGCCACCCCAACGTTGCCGGTCAGGGCACTAGCGTTTCTCGCGCACGGCGTGGGCGTGGCCGTGGTGGACGTCGACGGGGGTGTGGAGTCCGATGCCGGAGTGGCGGTGCTCGAGGTTGTACCAGTCGAAGAACTCGTCGCAGTGTTGGCGGGCGTGGGCGAACGATCCGAACCGGTCGGGGAACTTGGGCCGGTACTTCAGCGTGCGGAACTGAGCCTCGCTGAAGGGGTTGTCGTTGGAGACGTGGGGCCGGCTGTGGCTCTTGGTGCCACCGAGCTCGGCGAGCATGAACGCGACGGGCTTGGCGATCATCGGGGACCCGCGATCGGAGTGGATGTAGAGCTGCCCGGCCGGGACGTGCTGCTTGCGGATCGTGTCGGCCAGCAGTGCTTTGGCGTTGGGCTCGCAAGGCGACGCTGCGGAAGAATCCGCGATGAACCGAGGAACAGCTCACGGCGTCGGGCAACGACCAGTGGCTCGCGCAGCTGCACCGTTGATCAGGCGGCGCAACGGCGGCTCGCAAGCGCGAGCCGCGCTGCGCGGCGCCCGGCTTCGATCAGTTCGACCGTGCTGTCGAGCGCGAAGGGGCGGCGCGGCAGCTGCGACGTCCTGCACTCGGGCGAGATCAGAGTCACCTGGGTATGGCCCGCGGCGATCTCACGGTCGGGTTGTGTTCCCATGGCGATCGAGAACGCCAGGCCGACCAGGTCGAGGGCGCGCAATGAGGAAGATAGGCCACACGTCGTCGGCCCGGTGGCGTCGATGGCCCACACGTGGTCGCCGAGCGTGAGCCCGTAACGAATCGGCAGGAGCGTGGTCACCCCACCATCGATGTGGAGCCGGTTG
>JANPGL010000640.1:0-1720 GCA_031423915.1 Actinomycetes bacterium
GTCGTCGCAACGACGCGCCATTGGCAACGCAGCGACGCGCGTCAGGCATCCAGCGCCATCGGCCCCTCCGCGGAACCATTGCGTACTCAGCCAGCACGACATCCTACGAGAGACGCGTGGCTGCCGATTCAGGCCTGGGAACCGATGCGGACGAATCGCGCATCCCGGCCGGCCGGCCGTGTTCGGGAACTGACGTACCTTCTCGGTTCGCCGTCGACTGGAACATCGAAGTGTGCCCGGTACCGCGCGCCGCGCACCGCCAGGAGCCGTCATGGCGGCACTGCGCTCCGGCCCGAAGCAGGTGTGGGTGTCGCCTGCTCCTAGCGTCCGCGCCCGCCGCCGGCGTGCGCCACGGGCGGCGATCCCGCGCCCCGACCTCGCCGGGGCTCGCCGGATCCCGGGCGATGGTGAGCAGGCCCCGGCTGAGCGAACTGGGGCACACGTGGCGCGGCAGTCAAGGTCCTGCACTCGTGGTCGGCTCGCGTTGCTGTGGATAGCCTCGCTTGACATGTCCTGGCAAGAGGCCGACCGCGCCGTTCTGCTGCGTCTCCTGTCCTCGCAGCGCGAGCACATCCTCGCCCAGCTCAACGGTCTGACTGAGGCGCAACTGCGGAGCACAGTGCTGCCATCGGGTTGGACGCCGCTGGGCCTGGTGCGCCATCTGACCCTCTCTGACGAGCGGTACTGGTTCGCTGTCGTCGTGGGCGGCGCCGCGCTCGACTACTGGCCGGAGGGAGCCAACGCCGACTGGCACATCAGCCCCGAGGAGGCGACCAGCGACGTGCTCGACGCGTACCGTGCCGCAATCGCAAGATCCGACGAGATCATCGGCGAGCGTCGGTTGGACGACCCGCCGGCTCGGCCGGAGCAGTGGTGGGCAGACGCGGGACTGGCGTTCCCCGACCTGCGCAGCGTCGTGCTGCACGTGATCGTCGAGACTGCTACGCACGCCGGCCATCTCGATGTCGCACGTGAGCTCATCGACGGCCGCCAGCACCTCGTCTTGTGACGCGTCGCGGTCGGTACACGTGGGCCGCCGTTGCTGCTTCCCGGTGTCAACGTCCGCCAACGTGCACCGGGAGAGGACGTTCCAAATCGCATCGAGACGACCTTCGTCCACCCGTAGTGGCGTCGCGATGGGCGAGAGCTGCCCGAGGCACAGCACCACCTGGCGTTGCTGGTGCGGATGGGGATCGGCACAGTTGTGAGCTGGTGGAGTTCCTCGACGCGCTGGTCCGTAGGCCGCTGGTGTCCCCGACCGCTCGTCAGGTGTGCCTCGCAGCGGGATGCTGGCGGAGGTATCCGTCATGAACGGAGGTACAGCTCACGGTGTCGGGCGACGACGAGTGGCTCGCGCACCTGCACCGTTGATCAGGCGGCGCAGCGGCGGCCGGCAAGCGCGAGCCGCGCCGCACGGCGCCCGGCTTCGATCAGTCCGACCGTGCTGTCGAGCGCGAAGGGGCTGCGCGGCAGCTGCGACGTCATGCACTCGGGCGAGATCAGAGTCACCTGGGTATGGCCCGCCGCGATCTCACGGTCGGGTTGTGTTCGCATGGCGATCGAGAACGCCAGGCCGACTAGGTCGAGGGCGCGCAATGAGGAAGATAGGCCACACGTCGTCGGCCCGGTGGCGTCGATGGCCCACACGTGGTCGCCGAGCGTGAGCCCGTAACGAATCGGCAGGAGCGTGGTCACCCCACCATCGATGTGGAGCCGGTTG
>JANPGL010000641.1:0-9477 GCA_031423915.1 Actinomycetes bacterium
GGTCGTCCGGTCCTGCGGGCCGCCGTACAGGTACGAGTTCCCGGACGACGACGAACGTTCGCGGCGCTCGTCGACACCGGCGGTCCGGTCACGGTCGTCGCGCACGAGGTGATCGCGGCCGGCGGCGGCGACCCCATCGACACCGGCAGCATCCTTCCGACCGGCTTGGCGGTCGGCAGTTCTCGGCGCCCTTGTTCGAGCTGACGCTCGAAGTACTACCCCCTAGTGACGTCGATGCCGCAGCGATCGCGTGGAGGGCATCGTCGGCGTGCTGTCGCCGTTCCCGGACCAAGGACCCTCGGTCATCCTCGGACAGATCGGCTTCCTCGAGCGCTTCACCGTCACGTTCGGGCCGGAGCGCTTCGCCGTCGAACCCGGGGACGCCTTCGACGCTCGCTTCGGCCACGACCGCTGAGCGACGCGCGACAGCGCGGGGTTGACCGCTAGTGACCGTGACTGTCCGCTGGAAAGGGCACAGAAAGGGCACGGGGCCGCTGGCTCGGAACCAGTCAGCGGCCGACGAAACCTCTGAACTGGGGAAACATGAGAGCGGGTGACGGGAATCGAACCCGCATGGCCAGCTTGGAAGGCTGGAACTCTAACCATTGAGCTACACCCGCGGGTACGGGCCGACTGCTCGGTCCGTGGCGCACGACGAGTGTAGCGAGCCGCTCGCCGGGGCCGGAGGGTCGATCGGCCGGCCCGCGGAACCCGGTTGCCGCCGGCCTCTGCCGTACGGCTTCCGCAAGACGGTCACAAGAAGTGGGCGCTCGTCGTTCAGGGACCCGCCGCCGAGCCGATGACCACGACACACGGCCGAGGACATCCCGAGGAGCGACCAGTGCGAGCAGGTCGAACGAACATGACCCGCGCCTGGTTGGCGCTGGCGGTGCTGTCCGCCGTAGCGGCGCGCCCCGAGGTCGCCGACGCCGCCACGCCCGCGCGCCGCTACCTGGTCACCTTCGCCGAGACCACGGTGCCGGACCAGGCGGGCAACGCACCGCAGCTGGCGAGCGCGGCCCGCACCCTCGACGCCGCACCCCACGTCGAGGCGTACCCGCTCGCCGGCCGCCTGGCCGAGGTCCGATCGACGCTGTCGGCCGGCGCCCTGCGCAAGCTGCCCGGCGTCGCCGCCGTCGAGGAGGACCGCCCGCTGCAGCTCGCCGCCGTCGACTGGGGCGACGAGCCCGGCGACGGCGCCCAGTGGCCGCTCTTCAACGGTGGCGGCAAGGACTTGAGCGGCGTGGCCGGCACGGCCGGCGCCGACATCGGCGCACCCGAGGCGTGGACGCTGTCCACCGGCGCCGGCGTGATCGTGGCGGTCGGTGACACGGGCGTCGAGTTCGATCACCCCGACCTCGAGGCGAACCTGTGGCAGAACACCGACGAGGTGTGCGGCAGCGCCGACGACAACGACGCCAACGGCTTCGCCGGCGACTGCCGGGGCTGGGACTTCGGTGCGCGCGACAGCGACCCGAGCCCCACCGCGCCCGGGACACCGGCGGCCCAACACGGCACCCACGTCGCCGGGGTCGTCGGATCACCGCGCAACGGGCGGGGCCTGTCGGGGGTGGCGCCCGACGCCAAGCTGATGGTCCTGAAGGTCTCCGACGACCGCGGCACCGTGTGGCTGTCGGCCGCGGCCGCGTCGATCCTGTACGCCGCCGACAACGGGGCGCGCGTCTACAACGCGTCGTGGGGATGGCTCACCTCGACGTCGCCGTCCATGACCGCGGCCATCGACCACGCCGCCGACAAGGGCATGCTCGTCGTGGCCGCCGCCGGCAACGACGGCCGCACCCTCGGCTCGGCGACGCGCTACTTCCCGGCGTCGTACGCCGAGACCCGTGAGAACGTGGTGAGCGTGGCCGCCAGCTCGTCGACCGACGTGATGGCCACCTTCTCGAACCGAGGCGCCGTGTCGATCGCCGCGCCCGGCCTCGCCGTGCCCGGCCCGGTACCGGGGGGCGGCCGCGCGCTGGCGTCCGGCACGTCCGAGGCGGCCCCGCACGTTGCCGGCGCCGCGGCCCTGCTGTTCGCGCTCAACCCGGGCTGGACGCCGGGCCAGGTGAAGGCGCGGCTGATGTCCACAGCCGCCAGGCCGACGAGCCTCGGGGGAGCGGGCGCCGGTCGCCTCGACCTCGCCCGTGCCGTCGGCGCGGGTCCCACCGGGCGCGGCACACCGGTGGCGCCCCTGGTCTCGGCGGCGCTGATCCCGTGGTCGCGCTCGATCGCCGTCACGTGGCTCCTGCCGTCGCCGGACGGCGTCGACCACGTCGAGGTGTCCGCCGTCGATGCCCAAGGCGTCAGGGTGGCGTCGACGACCGTGGCCCCGGGCGTCTCCACGACGACGCTCACGGGCCTCGCCCCCGCCAGCCCGTACGAGGTGCAGGTCCGGGTAGTTGCCGCCGACGCCACCTTCGCCTCGGCCCTAGCGGCGGCCACCACGCCGCTGCCCGTGCCGCCGGCCGCCAACGTACGGCTGAACGGCACCGCCACGGCCGTGCGGCTCGAGTTCGACCGGGCCAGCGGCGCTGTCCGTTACCTCGTGTCCGTCACCGGGGCCACCCGCGAGTTCGCGGTGAGCCGCACGTCGCCGACCACGTTGTCGGCCAGCTTCGGCCCGTACACGGCGGGTACGCTCGTGACCGCCACGGTCACGGCGGTCGGGCCGACCGGTGAGCACTCGGCGTCGGTCGACGTCGCCTTCACCACGGCCGACGCATCGCCCCCGCCGACCGGCACGGTCACCGCCGGGTTCGGCTCGCTCACCGTCGCGGTCGACGCGGTCGTGGCGGCCGCCGACCGGCCGCCCGTGACGGCCTACGTGGTTCGCGCCGGCGTGCGCTGGACGACCGTCCCGGTCGGTCTCGACGGTCGAGCCACGGCGGCGTTCAAGGCGGTCGTCGGGGCCCAGGAGGTGTCGGTGCAGGCCATGCACGGCATCGCCGACCCCCTGCCGGGGGCGTCGGCGACGCTCGGCACGTTCACGCCGATCCCCACGATCCGACCGCAGCCCCCTACGGGCGTGGCCGTCACCCAGCCGGTCGGCAAGATCCGCGTGACCTGGGACGCGGGAGGTCCGACGACCACCTGGTACGAGGTGAAGCTGGGCAAGTCGCCGCCGGTGCGCGTGCCGGCCGGGCAGCTGTCGTACGAGTTCGTCAACCCGGGCAAAGCCGGCGGCTACACGGTGACGGTGTGGGCCGCGAACCAGTTCGGGAAGAGCCAGACGTCGGCGACCGTGCTCGTCGAGCCCGCCCAGCCCAGCCCGGTCGACAACCTCGAAGTGAACGTGGGTCCCACGGTCGAGGTGACCTGGGACGTGCCTCCGGCGTCGTGGTCGACGTACTTCGTGCTGCGCGTCAACGGCGGCCGCGCCCAGACGGTGCGCGGCGCCCACTTCGTTATGCCTGCCCCGGCCGCCGGCTCGTACACGGTGAGCGTCGTGGCCATGAACCCGTACGGCTCCTCGGCGCCGACACAGGCCGCGTTCACCGTGACCTGAGCGCGGCCGGACGGGCGCCGACCGGGGCTCGGCTACGGTCTCGACCCATGGCCGCGTCGATCATCACTGACGAGATCCGGGCCCAGATCGGCCAGCTCACGCAGGCGCCGGTCACGGCCGAGATCACCGAACGCGACGCCCAGCGCTACGCCCTGGCCGTCGACGACCTCAACCCGATCTACTTCGACGAGAGCGCAGCACACGCCGCCGGGTACCGCACGCTCGTCGCTCCGCCCACGTTCGTCGGGCACGTCGTCGCCGCCACCCGGCCGCTGTCCGAGCTGCGCGAGGACGGGCTGTTCCGCGGCGGGTCCAAGCTGAAGCTCGGCCTGCCTCGGGTGATGGCCGGAGGCGACGCCTGGGAGTACCTCGAGCCCGCCTACGTGGGCGACGTCGTCACCGCCGAGAGCCGTCTGGCCGAGATCACCCAGCGCGACGGCGCCAAGGGCACGTTCGTCACGTCGGTGGTCGAGACCGTGTTCACCAACCAGGACGGTGTGATCGTGGCCAGGTTGCGTCAGACGGCGATCGCCCGATGAGCGCCCAGGTCTTCGTCGAGGACGTCGCCGTCGGCGACGAGCTGCCCGTCGCGACCCGCAACGCGTCACGAGCACAGCTGCACCTGTACAGCGCGGCGACGTGGAACCCGCACCGCATCCACTACGACGTCGACTACGCCCGCTCCGAAGGGCATCCCGACATCCTCGTGCACGGCCCGTTGCAGGGCGCGTGGATCACCCAGTTCTTCACCGACTGGGCCGGGCCCCAGGGCCGCCTGCTCCAGGTGTCGTGGCAGAACCGTCGGTCGGCGGTGCCCGAACGCGACTACGAGCTGCGCGGGCGGGTCACCGCCGTCGACATGGCCGCGGGCGACGTGACGATCGAAGGAGCCGAGCAGACGCCCGAGGGCGACGTGCTCGTGCCGATGCGGGCCGTCGTGCGCCTGCCCCGGCGAACCGGCGGCTGACCGGGCCGACCGGCTACGGTCGGCCCGGGGGAGAGGGGGGACCGTGACGCTGGACGTACCGGCAGCGGAGGCGATGCCCGGTGCGCCGCGGCCACCACTGGCGTTCCGGCTCGTGCGCGGCCGGTTCTTCTACGGCTGGCTCATCGTGGGCGGCTGTCTCGTCATGCAGTTCGTGACGGTGGGCGTGGGCTACTACGGGCAGAGCATCTTCCTGAAGCCGCTGCGCGACGAGCACGGATGGTCGGCGTCGATCGTCAGCTCGGCGAGCGGCATGTACTTCATCGTCTCGGGGCTCTCGGCCTTCTCGGTCGGCCCGTTCCTCGACCGTGTCGGGCCGCGCCGGTTCATGCTCACCGGCGCGCTGCTCACGGGCGTGGCCGCGGTCGCGCTCGGTCACATCGACAAGCCGTGGCAGCTGTTCGCCTGCTACGCCGTGATGGCCGTCGCCTTCGGCATCGGTGCCGGTGTGGCCGTGAGCTCGCTGCTGACGAAGTGGTTCATCGACAACCGGGCGCGGGCCGTGTCGATCGCCTCCACCGGCGTCTCGCTCGGCGGCGCCGTGCTCGTGCCGGTGGGCTCGGCGCTCATCGGACGCGGCGGCCTGGCGCTGGCTGCGCCGGTGCTCGGCATTGCAGTCGTCGTCGTCGCCGTGCCGATCCTGCTGGCCGTCGTGTCGCCCACGCCCCAGTCGCTCGGCCTCCACCCCGACGGTCGCGACGCCGAGCAGGCCGGGCTGCGCGCCCGCACGACGGCGGCGGGCCAGTACCAGCACTGGACGCGCACGCAGGCGGCCCACACCGTTCCGTTCTGGGCGCTCGTCGTAGGGTTCGCGCTGGCGCTAGCTGCCCAGACCGGGGTGCTCATCCACCAGTTGGCGTTCCTGCAGGGAGAGACGCGACTCGGCAGTCGCTCGGCCGCGGCGTTCGCCGTCACGGTCACGACGATCGGCTCCATCGTGGCCCGGCTCATCGTCGGCTCGTTCGCCGATCGGGCCCCGAAGGTGCCGCTCACGGTCGGCTTCATGGTGCTGCAAGGACTGTGCATCGCGGTGTACTCGTTCGCCCACGCCACGCCGCTGCTCTACGGCGCGGCGCTGGTGTTCGGCACCACCGTCGGCAACGTCTACATGCTGCAGTCACTGGTGACGGGGGAGCGGTTCGGCCTCGTGTCCTTCGGCGCCATCTACGGCGTGATCTCGTTGTCGGGATCGGTCGGGTCGGGCATCGGCCTGCTGTTCACCGGCTGGGCCGTCGACCGCTTCAACGGGTACGACGTGCCGTTCCGTGTGCTGGCCATGGTCAACCTGCTGGCCGCGGGGTGCGTGGCGATGGCGGCCCGCCCGCTTCCCGAGCGCACGCCCGGCTGACCGGGTGATCCGTTCCGGGCGCAGCTGGAGACACCCGTGTCTCCACCTGCGCCGAGAATGGTCGGGGAGGCGGGATTCGAACCCGCGGCCTCGACGACCCAAACGTCGCGCGCTGCCAACTGCGCCACTCCCCGGCGCCTGGCGAGCCTAACGGGCCCGGTCCCGCGCGGCGCGCACGGATCGCGTCGGTGTCGCCGTACCGTCCGGTCCGCCGTGTGACGATCCGGGGCGTGCGACGACCCTCAGCGCTTCTTGGCGAGCTTCTTGGCCGTACGACCGGCGGGCACCAGCTGGCGGCCGTCGAGGTCGCCCAGCTCGACACCGTTCGTGAACAGCACCCGGTAGCGCAGCCAGTTGAACCCGTTGGCGAGGATGATCTTGCCGTCGGTGCCGGCCGGCACGCCGGGCAGGTCGACCGTGGCCTGCACCTTGTCGCCCCGGTCGAGCGACAGCTGGTTCGGATGCGGCTTGGCCAGGGCGTGCGGCTTCCAGATGGTCATAGCGCTCCCATTGTGCCCCAAGGTCCCCGCTCGCGGCACCATTCCCGCGCCGTGCGGCGGTGGGTGACGCCAGGATCCCGTCAACGGCCTTGCCTGCTCAGGCCGGCGGGTCGACCATCGACCCATGCTCCTGTCCCTGATCGTCGCCTCGGCCGGCAGCGTCGCCGGCGGGGTCGTGTTCTTCGGCGCGGTGGCGGCGGTGGCGGCCACCCTGGTGCGGGCCGCCCGGCGCCAGCGGCGCACCCCGGCCGGCCCGCGTCCGCCGTCGGGTGACGGGACCCGCCTCCTGCGGCGCGTCGCTTTCCTGGCGGGTTGGCTCTCGAAGGACTGACGAGGGCCCGTCCCAACTCGTGGGATCCGGACGGATCGCGGCCGTCCCGGTCGCCGAAACCGGCCATCGGTGGGCCGACCGGTAGACTCGCTGACCTGATGAAGAGCACGGTCGCACCCCTCGAGGGGAACAAGGTCCGCCTCACCGTCGAGGTCGACGAGGCGGAGTTCGACAAGGACATCGACGCGGCGTTCCGCAAGATCGCCCACGAGGTCAAGCTGCCGGGCTTCCGCCCGGGCAAGGCGCCCCGCCGGGTCCTCGAGGCCCGCATCGGCGTCGCCCCGGCCCGGGAGCAGGCGCTGCGGGACGGCATCCCCGTCTACCTGTCCAAGGCCGTGCGCGAGCACGAGGTCGACATCATCGCCCAGCCCGAGGTCGACATCACCGCCGGCGCCGAGGACGGCCCCATCACGTTCGACGCCACCATCGAGGTGCGGCCCAAGGTATCGGTGCCCGGCTACGGCGGTCTGCGGGTCGAGGTGCCGAGCCTCGAGCTCGATCCGTCCGACGTCGACGGCCCCATCGAGGCCGAGCAGCGCCGGCACGGCAGCCTGGTCGACGTCGATCGTCCGGCCGTCCGCGGCGACTACGTCACGGTCGACCTGGCGGGCACCCGCGAGGGCGAGCCGGTTCCCGGGCTCAACACCGACGACTGGCTCTACGAGATCGGTCGCGGCTGGGTCGCCCCCACGTTCGACGACGAGCTCATCGGCGCCACCGCGGGTGACAACCTGACCTTCTCGGCGGCGCCCTCGGGCACCGAGGACGAGGCCGACTTCACCGTCGCCGTCACCAAGGTGCAGGAGCTGTCGCTGCCGGAGCTGACCGACGAGTGGGTGGCCGAGAACGTCGGCGAGCACGAGACGGTGGCCGACTGGCGCCAGGCCATCGCCACCCGCCTCGAGGCGGTCCGCCTCGGCCAGGTGCGCCAGGCGTTCCTCGAGGGCACCACCAAGTCGCTGGCCGACCTGGTCGACGAGGAGCCGCCGGAGGCCCTGGTCAACCAGGAGCTGCAGGCTCGCGCCCAGGGGCTCGTCCAGCAGCTCCAGCAGCAGGGCATCCCGTTCGAGAACTACCTGGCGATCACGGGTCAGAGCACCGAGCAGCTCACCGAGGGCCTCAAGGACGCCTCGGTACGCGCCGTCAAGGCCGATCTGGCCCTTCGGGCTGTCGCCGACGCCGAGGAGCTCGCCATCACCGA
Source organism: Actinomycetes bacterium (assembly GCA_031423915.1). Taxonomy (GTDB): domain Bacteria; phylum Actinomycetota; class Acidimicrobiia; order Acidimicrobiales; family Ilumatobacteraceae; genus JANMAT01. The sequence continues at coordinate 7,874 of JANPGL010000641.1, forward strand.
CGACGACCTGAACGCCGAGTACGCCCGCATCGCGGAGTCGGTGAACATGAAGGCGTCCGCCGTGCGCAAGGAGTACGAGCGCCAGGACGCCGTCACCACCCTGAAGGCCGAGATGAAGAACCGCAAGGCCCTCGACTGGCTACTCCACCGGGTGGAAATCGTCGACCCCGACGGCAAGATGGTGGACCGATCGTTGCTGCTGCCGGAAACCGGCGGAGCAGATTCCGATCTAGCGTCCATCGGCGAGACCAGCACAGAAGCGAGCGAAGCGTGATCGAGCGCCTTCAGAACTACGTCGTCCCCACCGTCGTCGAGCAGACGAACCGCGGCGAGCGGGCCTACGACCTCTACTCGCGTCTCCTGCGGGAGAACATCATCATGCTCGGCACGCCGATCGACGACACGATCGCCAACCTGGTGTGCGCCCAGCTGATCTTCCTCGAGTCGGAGAACCCCGACAAGGACATCAACATCTACATCAACAGCCCCGGTGGCGACATCACGGCGCTGTTCGCCATCTACGACACGATGCGGTTCATCCGCAACGACATCGCGACGATCTGCCTCGGCCAGGCCGCCTCGGCCGCCGCCGTGCTCCTGGCGGCCGGCACCAAGGGCAAGCGCCTCGCCCTGCCCCACGCCCGCGTGCTCCTCCACCAGCCGTACGGTCAGACCGGCTACGGTCAGGCGGCGGACATCGAACTGGCGGCGAAGGAGATCCTGCGCATGCGGGCGCTGCTCGAGGAAGTCATCTCGACGCACACCGGGCAGTCCCAGGAGCGGATCCACCGCGACACCGACCGTGACTTCGTGATGTCGGCAGACGAGGCCAAGGAATATGGCATCATCGATGAAGTGATCGTCGCCCGCAACCTGGTCGACAATTCAGGCCCGATCAAGTAACCGGGCACAGGGGGAGAATCGTCGTGGCGAAGTTCGGAGACTCGGGCGAGCTGCTCAAGTGCTCCTTCTGCGGCAAGTCGCAGAAGCAGGTAAAGAAGCTCATCGCCGGTCCCGGTGTGTACATCTGCGACGAGTGCATCGAGCTGTGCAACGAGATCATCGAGGAGGAGCTCGCGGACCATCCCGAGGTCCGCTTCGACGAGCTCCCCAAGCCGCGCGAGATCTTCGAGTTCCTCAACGACTACGTCGTCGGTCAGGACTCGGCCAAGAAGATCCTGTCGGTTGCGGTGTACAACCACTACAAGCGGATCCAGTTCCAGAACGGTCAGCTGAAGGCACCCGGCGCCACGCGCGACGAGGTCGAGCTGTCGAAGAGCAACATCCTGCTTCTCGGCCCGACGGGCTGCGGCAAGACACTGCTCGCCCAGACGCTGGCCCGCGTGCTCAACGTGCCATTCGCCATCGCCGACGCCACGGCCCTCACCGAGGCCGGCTACGTCGGCGAAGACGTCGAGAACATCCTGTTGAAGTTGATCCAGGCCGCCGACTTCGATGTGAAGAAGGCCGAGACCGGCATCATCTACATCGACGAGATCGACAAGATCGCCCGCAAGAGCGAGAACCCCTCCATCACCCGCGATGTCAGCGGTGAAGGCGTCCAGCAGGCCTTGCTGAAGATCCTCGAAGGCACCGTCGCATCG
>JANPGL010000642.1:0-3560 GCA_031423915.1 Actinomycetes bacterium
CCCGACCCGATGGCGCCGCTCGGCGCCAAAGGCGTGGGCGAGCCGCCGTGCATCTCGGTGACCCCGGCCATCGTGGCCGCCATCCGCGATGCCACGGGCCGATCGATCGATCGGGCTCCGGTCCGGCCCCAGGACATCTGCCTCTGAGGGTGCGCAACGGCTAGGTTGCCCCGGTGCCGCCGGCCCCAGGGCGTGCGCTCGACCTGACGGAGGAAACGTGTCCGAGGAACGCGAGAGGATGTCGTGGACGATCTTCGGTGACGCTTCGCAGTCGCTGGCCCAGGCCATCGCCGACGACGGCTACGAGCCCGACATGATCCTCGCCATCGCCCGCGGCGGCCTGCTCATCGCCGGTGCCCTCGGCTACGCCCTCAGCGTGAAGAACCTCTACACGATGAACGTCGAGTTCTACACCGGCGTCGACGAGCGCCTCGCCATGCCCATGATCCTGCCGCCCGTGCCCGACCTGGTCGACGTGCAGCACGCCAAGGTGCTCATCGCCGACGACGTGGCCGACACCGGCAAGACGCTCAAGCTGGTGCAGGAGTTCTGCGTGGGCAAGGTCGCCGAGGTCCGCACCGCCGTGCTCTACGAGAAGCCGCGCTCGATCGTGCAGTGCGAGTACGTGTGGAAGTCCACCGATCAGTGGATCGAGTTCCCGTGGAGCGACAAGCCGCCCGTGGCGGGCTCGCAGCCGGCCGAGTTCTGATCGTCGCCCGCGTCAGCGGCTGGCCAGCACGACCTGCGCGCAGTTGCGACCCGACGCGCCCCACACGCCCGCGCCCGGGAACGTCGCCGCACCGGTGAGGTACAGGCCGTCGACGGGCGTGCGGTAGCGCGTCAGCTCGCGCGGCCGACCGAGCAGTGCGGCCAAGGGGCCGCCACCGAAGCTCGTGGCGTAGCCGCGCGGCATCTGGAACTCGCTCTCGTAGCGATCGGGGGTCATCGTGCGGAAGCGACGCACGCTGTCGAGCCAACCCGGCTGCACGAGCGTCGAGTACGCCTTCAGCCAGCGATCGGGCTCGGCCGAGGACGGCCAGCCGCCTTGCAACGCGTACGGCGTGTAGAGCGCCTCCAGGCTGAACACCTCACCACCGTCGGTCCCGCCGACCTTCATGGACGGGTCGCGCACCGACGGCAGGTTCACCAGGAACAGCGGACGCTCGGCCACCAGGCCCCGCTGCGCGTCGGCGTGCGCGGCGTGGATGGCGGTGGCGCTCGGGGCGATCACCGTCGACGGCGCCAGCGGGTCGTACCCGAGCCGCGCGGTCAGGCGGGCGTCGACCTGGCGGTAGTACGGCAGCTCGGCCACCACGGCGTCGAGCTTCGACTCGTAGCCATCGCGGCGAGGCTGCCCCGCCCACCGGGCCACCAGGCGCGCCGCCGCCGCCGGGGGTGCCGTGAGCCAGTCGACGAAGGTCGCACGCGGATCGGCGGCGGACACGACGATCGGCGCTTCCAGCAACGTGCCGTCGTCGAGCCGCACCCCGGCCACCCTGGCGCCGTCGCACACGATGGCCTCGACGCGCGACCCGAGGCGCACCTTGCCCCCGGCGTGCTCGAACGCCGCCAGCAGCGCGGCCGGCAACGCACCGCTACCGCCCTCGGGGCGCCCCACACCGGCCACCATCTTCACGGCGTACGACAGCGCGCCCATGCCAGTGCCCTTCGAGAACGGTGACACGCCCCACACCGCCGGACCGGTCACGATGGCCGGCCCGATGAGGGCGTCCGTGCTGAAGTAGTCGGACAGCACCTCGGCCGCCGAGCGACGACTCCAGCGCACGATGGTCTCGACGCCACGGCCGCGGCGGGCCACGACCTTGCGGACCACCCCGGCGGCGGTGGGGGCGGCATTGGCCAACTCGAGCACGAGCTCGACGGCGGGTCGCGCGTCGCGCACATAGCGACGGAAGCCCTCGACCTCGCCCGGGTAGGTGGCGGCGAGCGCCTCCTCCGTCCGCTCGAGCTCCGAGAAGAGCGGCCACGCCGGACCGCCGCTCCACGGCAGGTTCAGCTGCAGCGGCTCGACCGACAGGTAGCGCAGGCCGTGATCGGCGAGACCGAGCTCGTCGATCACCGGCGTCGTGCGCACCGCCGAGTGGTCGCAGTTGCAGATGTTCACCCGCGCGCCCAGGGCGTCGACCGTCGATGCGCACCCGCCGACCGCCTCGCGCGCTTCGACAAGGATGGTGGGGATGCCGGCGCGGGCCAGGTACGCCGCGCACACCAACCCGTTGTGGCCTGCCCCGACCACGATCGCGCCCGCGTCCATGACCCGTATTGTCGTCCAGGAGCCAGGGAAAGGGACTGACGCTACCGAAGCTTGACCATGGCCTTTCCTTGGTAGGAGGTCGAAGGGCCGGGCCGCCCACCCGCGGTGGGACCACCTACGCGACTCGGGTGCCGTGCGTGCTGCCGGCGGAGCGGCGTACCGGTCGAGTGTGCCGGGCATCGTGGTCGCCGCCGCGCTGACGACCGCGTGCGGTGGTGGCGGTGGTGGCGGTGGTAGCGGTTCGGCGAGCGCATCGGGAGTTCGGCAACCGTGTGCGCGCCGTAGCTATCGACGGTCAGGCGTGACGATCCGGAAAGGATGACGGCCACCCGGACGCCCTCCCGTCGGCGCACTACGATGAGCGTCGTGCAGCCCGAGCTCGCAGACCAGACGGCGCCCACGGCCCCCGGCGCGCCACTCATGTCGTTCATCGGCGTCTCGAAGACGTTCCCGGACGGCACGGCGGCCCTCACCGACATCACCTTCGACGTGCGGGCCGGTGAGTTCGTGACGATCGTCGGGCCTTCGGGCTGCGGCAAGTCGACGCTGCTGAAGATCGCCTCCGATCTGATCACGCACTCGGCCGGCGAGGTGAAGGTCGACAAGGACCAGCTCGGCTACGTGTTCCAGGACGCCACGCTCCTGCCGTGGCGCACGGTGCAGAAGAACGTCGAGCTCTTCCTCGAGCTGCACGACGCCGACAAGGCCGAGCGCGCCCGTCGCGCCGCCGACGCCATCGAGCTCGTCGGGCTGACGGGCTTCGAGAAGCACCACCCGAAGCGCCTCTCGGGCGGCATGCGCATGCGGGTGTCGCTGGCCCGGTCGCTCACCATGAACCCGCGCGTGTTCCTGTTCGACGAGCCGTTCGGCGCGCTCGACGAGATCACACGCGAGCGCCTCAACGAGGAGCGCCTGCGGCTGTTCGTCGAGCGCGGCTTCGCCGGCCTGTTCATCACGCACTCGGTGTCCGAGGCCGTGTTCCTGTCGACCCGCGTGCTCGTGATGAGCTCGCGCCCGGGGCGCATCGCCGCCGAGTTCGACGTGCCGTTCGCCTACCCCCGCTCGCCCGACCTCCGCTACGACCCCGAGTTCGCCCGGCTCACCGGTCTGATCTCGCACGCGCTGCGCGACGCCCACTCCTGAGCGGATCGTCGTGCCCGACGCGCCGCTCGTCTCCACCGCCTGGCTCACCGAACACGCGGGTGACGCCGACGTGGTGGTGCTCGACTGCCGCTGGTACCTGAAGCCGTTCGACGAGCGCGACGGCGCCACCGAGTACGCCGCC
>JANPGL010000643.1:0-10568 GCA_031423915.1 Actinomycetes bacterium
CCGACGCACACCAGCAGCACCTGCGCCACGCTCCCCCACGGGACGCCGCCGTCGCCCAGGTCGTGAGCGACCAGCAACGCCACGCCAGCTATGCCGAGCCCGATGCCGGCGAGACGCACCGGTCGCAACGCCGTGCGATCACCCAGCACGTAGGCCACCACCGCGCCGACCAGCGGCACGCAGGCGATGAGCAGGCCGGTGATGCCCGAAGGCAGCCGGCGCTCGGCGTTCGTGAGCAGGAACCACGGCACGGCCATCTCCCCGAACGCGAACAGCAGCACCCAGCGCCACTGGGCGAGCGCGGGCCGCAGGGCACCCGCCCGGGCGGCCAGCGCCACCAGGACGACCGCGGCCAGCGACGTGCGGCCGAACACGATGACCGGCGGGTCGAGGTGCTCGACCGCCACTTTGATGAGCAGGTACGGGATGCCCCAGATCACGCCCATCGCCCCGAACAGGACCCAGCCCCGCCGGGAGATCGTCTGCTGCACGGTGTCTGACGCTAGCGATGTCTGCGGGCCGACCACCGGCCGGTTTCGGACATCAGGCCAGGAGCTGGCGCACCCGGTCCTTGGGACGACCGATGATGGCGGTGCCGCCCTTCACGACCACCGGCCGCTGCATGAGCATCTTGTGCTTCAGGATCAGGTCGACCACCTGGGCGGGCGTGGCCGCGTCGGCATCGGTGAGGCCGAGCTTGGTCCACTGGGCGTCGCGCCGGACCAGGTCGGTGACCGGGTCCTCGAGGATCGCCACGATGCGCTCCAGCGTGGGCCGGTCGGGCGGCGTCTTCTGGTACACCACGATCTCCGCCTCGACCCCGAGCTCTTCGGCAATGCGCACGGCATTGCTGGACGAGTTTCAATTCGGGTTGTGGTAGATCACGACTCTGTCAAGGGAGGCGTCGCTCATGTCCGCCACCGTAGCGGGCAGCGCTACGGTGACCGGGTGGTCGAGCTCACCACCGTCGCCGACGACCTCGCCGTGCTCCACGACGGCGCGACCGCCCACAGGTTCGACGGCCTCGCGTCCGACACGGCGTACGAGCTGGCGGGCGTGTCCTTCCGGACGCTGCCCCGGCCCGGCGGCGAGCTGCTCGCCCGCTTCGTGACCGTCAACGACGTCCACTTCGGCGAGGTCGAGTGCGGCGCGCTCGACGACGACCCGACCCGCGGTCCCGTGCTGCGCGTACCCGAGGGCAGCGACCCGCACCCCGAGTTCATGAACCGCGCCGCGGTCACCGAAATCGCAGCGCTCGACCCCGACGCCGTGCTGGTGAAGGGCGACCTGACCCTCGACGGCGCCGACCACGAGTATGCCGCCTTCCTCGCCTGCTACGGCGTGTTCGCGGACCGGCTGTTCCACGTGCGCGGCAACCACGACCGTTACCACGACCAGACCTACGCCGCGGGCGACACCGTCGTCGACCTGCCCGGCGTGCACATCGCGCTGATGGACACCACGATCGCCCGCACCGACACCGGCGGTTTCGAGGCCGACCAGCTGGCGTGGCTCGACGCCGTAGCCGCCGAGGCCGACCGGCCCGTGCTCGTCATGGGGCACCACCAGGACTGGACGCCCGCCAACCGACGCAACGCCACGTACTTCGGCATCAACCCCGACGACTCCGAGGCGCTGCACGCCGTGATGGCCCGGCGCGGCATCCTCGGCTACTTCGCCGGCCACACCCATCGGAACCGCGTGCGGACCACGCCGGGGTCGGGCGGCGCCGTGCACGTGGAGGTGGGCACGGTGAAAGACTTCCCGGGCTCGTACGCCGAGTACCGCGTGTTCGAGGGGGGCATCGTGCAGGTGCACCACCGCGTCTCGACGCCTGAGGCGTTGGCCTGGAGCGAGGCGTGCCGCGTGCTCTACCGGGACACGGGCATGGACTACGTGCCCTACGCCCTCGGACGGTTGGAGGACCGGTGCTTCGCGATCTCGACGCGCTGAGCGACGGGCAGGTCCGCGCCGCCTACGGGCAGGCGGTGATGTGGTTCGTCGGGACCGTGGTCGGCATCGACGCCGACCGGTGGAACGCGCCCGCCAACGACCGGTTCACCGTGGCCGAGTTGGTGGGCCTCACCGCCCACGGCTGCGAGCAGCTGCTGGCCCACCTCGACGCGCCCGTGGCGGCGAACACGTTCGTCGGCCGCACCGGCCGCACGCGGGCGGTGTTCGCCCGGCCGGTCCCGACGATGCAGCGCGACCTCGTCGACCGGGCCGAGGACACGCTGCGCGCCCTCGGCCCCGACGTGCCGGCCGGCGTGTGGCGGCTCGGCGACCGGGTGCTGCGCCGGCTCGCCGCCGCACCCGACGACGCGCCCTGCACCACGCCGCTCGGCACGGCGCGGTTGGTGGACGAACTGCCCAGCCGCATCGGCGCTCTGACGGTGCACACGCTCGACCTCTGCAAGGCGATCGGGCCGGGCGAGCCGACCCCGCCGCCGCTGCCCGTGGAGGTGACGCTGTCGTTCGTGCTGGCGCTGGCCGATCCGGTGAAGGCGATCTTGTCGCTCACGGGACGCATCGGCTACGACGTCCTCACGTGAACGACGCACCCGGCCCGGCGGGCCCTCTGCTGGGCCTGCGTGTCGTCGACCTGGCGAGCGTGCTGGCCGGGCCCTCGGCCGCGCGCTACCTGGCCGACTTCGGCGCTGACGTGGTGAAGGTCGAACGGCCCGAGGGCGACACCTGGCGAAACGTCGGCTGGAAGGCGGACGACGGCACGTCGCTGTGGTGGAAGTACACCAACCGCAACAAGCGCACCGTGGCGCTCGACCTGAAGGACGACGCCGACCGCGACGTGCTGCTGCGCCTGCTCGACGAGGCGCACGTGCTGGTCGAGAACTTCCGGCCCGGCACGCTCGAGCGGTTGGGGCTCGGCCCCGACGTGCTCCATGCCCGGAATCCCCGGCTGGTGGTCGTGCGCGTGACCGGCTTCGGGCAGGACGGGCCATATCGCAACCGGGCGGGGTTCGCATCGCTGGCCGAGGCCATGTCGGGATTCGCGGCGGTGAACGGCGAGGCCGACGGGCCGCCGTTGCTGCCGCCGATCGCGCTGACCGACGAGGTGACCGGCCTGGTCGGCGCGTTCGCCGCACTGGCCGGCGTGTACGGCGGCGTCGGCCAGGTGGTCGACGTGAACCTGCTCGACTCGCTGGCCCAGCTGATGGGGCCGGTGGTCGCGGCGTTCCGGCGTGAGGGCTACCTGCAGCCGCGCGCCGGCTCGGCCATCCCCTACACGGTGCCGCGCGGGACCTACCGCTGCCGCGACGGTCGTTGGGTGGCGGTGTCGACGTCGGCCGACTCGGTGGCGGCGCGCGTCATGACGCTGCTGGGCGTCGGCGACGACGAGCGGTTCGCGTCGTTCACCGGGCGGGTGCGGCACCGCGACCTGATCGAGTCGATGCTGCGCGACTGGGTGGGGGCGCGGGACCAGGCGGAGGTCGTGGCCGCCTTCGAGGCGGCCGAAGCCGCCATCGCCCCCGTGTACGACATCGCCGAGTTCGACGCCGACCCGCACGTGCGGGCGCGCGGCCTGATCGAGGACCTCGACGGCTACGCCATGCCCGGCCCGGTGGCGCGCTTCTCGACCACGCCGGGCCGGTTGCGCTGGGCCGGCCGCGCCGTCGACGCCGACGGCGCCGACGTCCGCACCAACGGCTGGCGCTGAGCGCACGCTGGGGCGCCGCCGGCCCGACCGCCGGCTCGAGTATTCCGCGCCCCGTGCGTCTCACCGGCGAGACCGAACGGGCGGAGAACCCAAACGGGTCCCCGTGCCCGAACTTCTGCGCCCCTGCCGTCTCATGGACGAGACCGAACGGGCGGAGAACCCGGAGTTGCCCTACGAACGACGCGATCGACGGCGGCTGAGCGTCCAGCGTTCGATGCCGAAGAAGCCAGACGTTCTCCGACGCGCACCCGTCGTTGGCGGGGCTGTCCAGCCGTCGCACGGTCTCGGGGTCGATGCCGCCGAGACCGGCGTTGAAGGGCACGTTCGGATCGGCCCTCCAGCGACCACGTTCGTCGACGCCGACCTAGGGTCCCGACCCGTCCCCGGTGACCTGCCAAGGGTCCGACACGTCCGGGCGCTCGACGCGCAGGAAGCGGATCGTCCCGCCGACCTCGACCGAGAACAGCGCCCGCCCGCGGTCGGACGTGAAGGGCCCGCCGACGTCGAAATCGGTCGGCCCCCCGATCGACGTCGGCTTCGCGGAGCATCCGGCCTAGTACGCCTCCACCGCGGCGAGCGCCGAGGACCCGCTTCGCTCCGAGTGGCAGTCCTGCCCGCATCCGGTCGCCATGCCCGCGCCGAACAACACGGCCACGCACCATCGCCCGGGTCCTCTCATGCCTCGATGGTGCCAGGCTGGGGGCCGCGGTTGGACGAACGGGAGCTGAACGGTTCGGCCGGCGTCCGGACCCGTGACGATCGGGCAGGATGGTGGCGATGCGCCATCCCGCCACGCCGAAGCGGGGTCGCGGCTGCGCCGTCGTGATGGCCGTGGCGATCGTGGTGGCGGCGTGCTCGTCGTCGTCCTCGTCGGGTGACTGGCGGGTCCTCGTCGACGTGCAGGGCAAGCTGCCCGCCGAGGTTGTCGTGGCGTCGACCCGGGCGGAGCTGGATGCGACGACCGTCGGCCTGCCGCCCGCCGACATCGATCTCGCCACCGAGGTTGCCATCGGCCTCGCGCTGAGCGGGCCGCCCGGATGCGAGATGCGGGTGGTGCGGGTCGAGTACCGCCGCGACGAGCGCATCGTGCAACCGATCGTGGCGCTGCCGAAAGGACCGTGCAGCGCGGTCGCCATCGGCCGCGTCGCCATCGTCGCTGTACCGCGGGCCGCGCTGCCGACGGTTCCCTTCACCGTCCAGACCCGGTTCACCCACTGCGAACGCGGGTGCCTCGGGGCGCCCCTGGACGTCCGCTTCCTCGGGGCGCCGTGACCGACGTCCCCCTGGCGCGCATCAGCGCGCCGGACCTGCGCTGGTAGGCACCTGGCCCCATCGTGGGCCGCGCTGGTTGTTTCCGGCCGATCGCGGCGCCATCATCGACCTGATGGACCACGACGGCGAGCTGCAGCTGGAGCGGTCCTACCTCGAGGCGGTCGTCGCTCGCATCGCCGAGCTGCGTCAGGCCGCGGCCGAGATGGTGGAGACCGCCCGCCAGCTGACCGAGACCCGCAACGCGCAGTCGCTGTTCGAGCGCGACAGCGCCATCGCGTTCGCCCGGCGCCGCCTCGCTTCGCTCGACATCTCGAAGGACCGGCTGCTCGTCGGTCGCCTCGACCTGGCGGACGGCTCGTGTCTCTACGTCGGACGTCTGGCCGTCACCGACGACGGGGGCGAGCCGCTGGTGGTCGACTGGCGCGCCCCCGCGGCGGCGGCGTTCTACCGCGCCCTGCCGCACGACCCCATGGGCGTCGTGCGGCGCCGCCACTTCCGCTGGCGCACCGGCGAGCTGGTGGGGCTCGACGACGAGGTGTTCGACGTGGCCGCCGCGGGCGAGGCCGGGCTGGCGCTCGTGGGCGAGGGCGCGCTGCTGGCCGCGCTCGACGCGCCCCGTACCGGCCGCATGATCGACGTGGTCGCCACCATCCAGGCCGAGCAGGACGTCGTCATCCGCCGGCCCGGCGCCGGCGTGACGATCGTCCAGGGGGCGCCCGGCACCGGCAAGACGGCCGTGGCGCTGCACCGCTCGGCCTACCTGCTCTACGCCGAGCAGGCCCGCCTGTCGGGTGCCGTGCTGTTCGTGGGCCCGTCGTCCACCTTCCTGCGCTACGTCGAGGACGTCGTGCCGTCGCTCGGCGAGGACCGCGTGGTGCTGGCCACCTCCGCCGACCTCGGTCCGGCCGTGGAGGTAACCGCGATCGACCCTCCCGACGTCGCTCGGACGAAGGGTGACCTGCGCATGGTCGACGTGCTCGCCCGAGCGGTGCGCGCCCATCAACGGGCACCGCGCGACGGCATCGAGCTGTGGGTCGGGCGCTTCCGCCTCGTCGTGGAGCACGCCGAGCTGTCGGCCATCGTGGCCGAGGCCCGCCAGCGGGCGCGCACCCACAACGCCGGTCGACCGATCGTCGAGCGGCTGGTCCTGCGGGCGCTGGAGGACGCGTACCGACGTGGCCTCGAGCGCGACCAGCGCATCGGCCGCATCGGGCCGGACATGGTCGCCAACGCGCCGCGCCTGCTCGACATCGTCGACCGCGCCGCGTTGGCGCGGACGCTGCACACGATCTGGCCGCTGCTCACGCCCGAGGTGCTGCTGCGCCGGCTGCTCGCGTCCACACGGCGCGCCGAGCACGCCGGCCGCCACCGGCTGTCGGCCGCCGAGATCGAAGCCCTGCACGATGAGCGGGACGACGGCTGGAGCGAGGCCGACGTCGCGCTCCTCGACGAGGCCGCAGTGGTGCTGGGCCCACTTCCCGCCGGGCGGAAGGCCGGCGGCGGTCGCAAGCTCGACCAGGTGACCGAGCGCATCGTCACCGAGCACCTGCCCGACTGCCCGCGGTGCGGCCGCGCCCTCGACTATCGGCCGGGCTCGTCGTCGGGCCACGACCGCCTCGCCTGCCGCGAGTGCAACGTCACGTTCGCCACCACCGCCCTGATGGGCGACAGTGCGGCCAACGAGCTCCACGGCATGTACGAGGAGTTGCTCCACCAGTTCGACGCCGTCGAGGTGCACGCCCTGCGCCCCGCCGACGCCCTGTACGGCCACATCGTCGTCGACGAGGCGCAGGACCTGTCGCCCATGCAGTGGCGAGCGATCGCTCGGCGGTGCCCGTCGCGCTCGTTCACGCTGGCTGGCGACGAGGCCCAGGCCGTGCGGGCCGGAGCAGCGGTGACGTGGGACCGGGTGGTCGAGGCGCTCGAGGTCGACCCGGCGTCGGTGTCGCGCCACGAGCTGACGGTCAACTACCGCACGCCCGCCGAGTTCATGGCGTTGGCGGCGCGACTGCTGGCCAGGTTCGCGCCCCATCTGCGCCCGGCCCGGTCGGCCCGGTCGGCCGGCTACGGGCCGCGGCTCGTCCACACCTGCGGGCGGGCGATCACCGGCGCCGACGTCGACATCGCCGCCGCCCGCATGCGGCTCGACGTCGGCACCGACGGCCTCGTCGCCGTCATCGCGCCCGAGTCGATGGTGCGTCTGCGCGACGGCCTCACCGACCGGCTGGACGCCGTCGCCGCCAAAGGCCTGGAGTTCGACGGCGTGGTCGTCGTCGACCCCGAGGCCATCGTCGCCGAATCGGCCGGCGCCACAGGTCTCGCCCGCCTCTACGTCGCACTGACCCGGGCGACGACGAAGCTCACCGTGCTGGCGCCGTCGGCGCCAGCCACCCCGCTCGACGACGTGCTCGGCGCCTTCGAGCCGGTCGGGTGACGCGGCCTCAGGTGCGGGTGGGTGCGCCGGCTAGGTGCCGGACGAGCCCGGGGGCAGCGCGGTGTCGAACCGCAGACCGCTCCATCCCTCGCCGTTGCCCACGCGCTTGTGCCGCCCGATCCACAGCGCGGTGCCGCCGTCGGGCGTGCGGGCCAGGCGGTAGCGGCGCGTCACCACCACCCCGTCGCGCGGAACCTCCTCCTCGGCGATGCGCAGGCGTGCACCTCCCTCGTTGAGCAGCACGCCGGCCGGATGTGTCACGTCGGTGGTGCCGTCGTCGCGCACGTGCAGGAGCGGGCGCCGCTCCAGCTCGATGCCCCCGCCCTGGCGGGCCGGCACGGCCACGAACGGCGCCCAGTGATCGGGCACCGGTGTCATCAGGCGGTACACGATCGCCGCGTCACCCAGGTCGCCGGGGAGCTGCTGGCGCAGCGACACCTTCGCCGACTCGCGGGCTCGCGACACCGGCTCGCCCGACGGGTCGGACACGACGCGCTCCACGCCCCAGACGAGGTTGGCCATCTCGTCGCGAAACAGCGCCACCTCCTCGAGCGGGTCGCTCTCGAGCACGAGCGGCACGACGGGCAGCACCACCTGCACGTCGGCGACGAAGGTCTGCTCGCCAGGTGCGCCGAGCCCGAACATCGACCAGCCCGCCCCGTTCGCCCCGCCGATCGACACCGACACCCCGAACGTGTCGACCACCTCCAGGGTGTGCACCCACAGGGCCGAACCCACCGCCAGGTCGACCGGGAGCACGAACCAGTCGACGCCGTAGGCGAGCGAGAACTCGACGAGCGCCATGCGGGCGAGATCGGTGGGGCCCGCCTCGACGCCGCCGAGGTAGACCCGAGCGTCCTCGAAGGCCCACAGCCGGTCGGCAGGCATGCCCGGGAAGCGCGCCGGCGTGGGCAGCCGCACCTGTCGGGTCGTGGTGCCGGACCGACCCGCCGGCGTGGGACCGAGCCCGCCGAACGTCGCATCGACGTCGGGCCAGTCGAGCCGGCCGTTGGCGTACTCGGGAGCGGTGAACGAGACGGGCCCCGCCGGGAGGTCGGCCTGCACGGCGAAGGAGTACTCCTGGCGATACGGGCTCCACGAGGTTCCGACGGCCTGCACCAGGTAGCCGTCGTACCAGCGCAGCCAGTCGGCCAGCACGCCGCGGGCCGTGGCGCCCGTCGGGCCGTCGAGCACCCCGAGCGCGGCGGGCGCAGCCGTCAACGACGCACCGTCGGGCGCGACGAGCGGCCGGACGTCGGCCGCGACGAGCGCGGCGTCGGGCACGCGGCCCGCGTGCAGGGCCGCGCGCGGCGAACCGCCAGCCACCGTCTCGAACGCCCACGCCGCAACCACCCGGTCGCGCAGACCACCGACGCCCGCGCCGGTGAGCCGCCGCAACAGCTGCAACCCCGCCTCGGCCCGGATCCGGTCGGCGGGGCGCGCCACGAGTTCGGCCTCGATGCGGGCCTCGAGCGGTACCGACTCGTCGAGCACGTCGATCGGCGTACCCGCGGCGCCGGGCCGTAGGCGCGAGATCGGGGCCTGCTGCACCTCCACCACGGCCGAGATCGGCGTGCCGGCGTCCTCGCCCCGCAGCTCACCGAACTGCCACTGCCGGGCCAGCAGCCACAGCGGATCGCCGAGCAGCGCCTGGAGCCCGGGGGCCAGATCGGCGGTGAGCCCCATCGGTTCGAGGCGCGACCACGTGACCACCGACGGGCGGACGGCGAGCACGGCGTCGAGCTCGCGGATGGGCAGCTTCCAGATCGGGTCGCTCACGGCTTGCCCCGCACGCCGGTGTCGGGCGCCGCCAGCTGGGCGGCGCGCGCGGCCAGGACGAGGCCCTTGAAGGACACCGATGGCACGTCGCGCGTGTAGTTGTCGGGGAGGAACAGGGCCGGGACCAACCCGGCCACGTCCTCGATCTCCCGCAGCGTCAGCGAGCGCAGACGGGACAGGGCGACCACCTCCTGCACGGTCTCGACCAGGTGGTCGAGACTCCAGCGCTCGGGCTCGGCATCGGGGTGCACCGCGAGCAGGACGGTCTGCGGCGGACGCGCGCCGGGCGCGTCGTAGTGGAACGCCAGGCCCGCCGTGTGCTCCGTCGACGGGATGACCTCGGCCCACGCATCGACGAACAGCCCGGCGAACGCCTGGCGCGGATCGAACCCATCGGGGGCGAGCGCCACGACGCCCACCGTGCCCGCCGGCGGCGGCCCGGCGGCACCGAACGGCAGCTCGCACCACGGCGCCCCTGGCCGATGCGGCAGCTGGCCCACGGCCAGCTGCGCCACGATGTCGGCACCGTCGGCCTCGGCGTGGGTCAGCAGCCCGCACAACGCGTCGAGCTCCGGCCGCACCAGGCCCGCCCGATGCAGCCACGTGACGACGGAGGTCTCGTCCTGGCCGACGAGCGACCGACGGTCGGCCAGCGACGACGCCAGCTCGCCGCCTGCGGCCAGCCGGACGACGGGCACGAGCGGTTGGTGCGAGCCGAGCGCAGCCGCCGCCACCTCGGTGAGCCGGGACACGTCGGTCTGGCCGGGGCCGAGGGGCGCGGCCCGCAGCTCGTCGACCCGGGCCAGCCGGTCGCCGAGCAGCGCGGCGACCTCGTCGGCTTGCGCAGCCAGCCGAACGACGTCGTCGGTGGACGCTGTCGACGCGCCGACCAGCGCGTCGGCGCCCACGACCTCGGCGGCGCCAGCCAGGGCGCGGCGCAGGTCGGCGGGGTCGCCGGTGGACGCCACCAGCGCCGCCCGCATCGCCCGCACCGCATCGACCGCGGCGTCGACGCGCGCCAGCAGCTCGCCGATGTCGATCGAGCCGGCGGCCACGTCCGACGACGCCGTGCCGGCCAGCGCCAGGTCGGCCGCCTGCAACGGTCGGCTGCCACTCACCAGACGTGCCGCCCAGCCCGCGAGCGTGAGCAACGGGGCCGACCCGTCGAGCTCGATCTGGTCGCCCTCCGCCGGCGAGACGATCCGACCGGCGAGCACGGACGCCACCCGGCTCTCGAGCTCGGTCGGGTGATCGCCGGCGGGGCGAGCGGCCGCCAGCACGAGGGCCAACGGAGACAACCCCAGGTCGGCCGCGCTGAGGGTCCCGAGGTCGGTGACGGCTTCCCCCCTCACCAGCCGGCCGCCGCACCGCAGCGCCGTCGGGTCGCCGAGCAACGCGCCGAGCCAC
>JANPGL010000644.1:0-3045 GCA_031423915.1 Actinomycetes bacterium
CCGCGGCGGGTGGGGCCTGGGCGGGGCCTCAATCCGCTGAGCCGTCTTTCGGGGGGGCCGGGCCCGGGGTACCCGGGGCCGGGGCCCCCCGCGGCACCCTCCAGAGAATCGGCCCGTCCATGACGACCACGTACGACCCCCACCACCCGAAGTACCTCGACGACGCGGACGTGCGCGCCGAGCTGACCCGGGTCTACGACCTGTGCCACGGCTGCCGGCTCTGCTTCAAGTTCTGCAGCTCGTTCCCCACCCTGTTCGCCTTCGTCGACCAGCACGACGACCAGGACGCCGGCCGTCTCACCGTGGCCGAGCAGGACCAGGTCGTCGACGAGTGCTTCCAGTGCAAGCTCTGCGACATCAACTGCCCCTACACGCCGGCCAAGGGCCACGAGTGGGCGCTCGACTTCCCCCGCCTGATGCTGCGCACCCAGGCGATGCGCCACGCCACCAAGCAGCTGCCGCTGCGCGAGCGCATCACGACGAACGTGATGGGCCGCACCGATCTGCTCGGCACGGTCGCCTCGGCCACCGCCCCGCTGGCCAACGCCGCCATCGGCGCCAAGCCTGGCTCGCTCGTGCGCAAGGCCATCGCCGCCACGGCCGGCGTGTCGTCGGTCCGGCTGCTGCCGCCGTACGCCAAGACCCGCTTCTCCACCTGGTTCAAGCGCCGCGGCTCGCGGCCGCAGGGCACGGTGCAGGGCCGGGTCACCCTGTTCCCCACGTGCCTCGTCGAGTACCAGAAGCCCGACATCGGTCACGACATGGTGCGCGTCTACGAGCGCAACGGCATCGAGTGCTCGCTGGCCGAGGGCGCGGGCTGCTGCGGCGCCCCGTTCCTCCACTCGGGCGACATCGACAGCTTCACCAAAGAGGCCGTACGCAACGTGCACGCACTGGCGGCCTCGGTGCGCGCCGGCAACGACATCGTCGTGCCGCAGCCCACGTGCAGCTACGTCCTGAAGAACGACTACCCGGCGTACGTCGGCGGTCCCGACGCCGACCTCGTGTCGTCGCACACGTTCGACGTGGCCGAGTACCTGATGAAGCTGCACAAGGCCGAGGGCACCTCGCTCGACACCGAGTTCACGGGCACCGTGCCCGAGCACGTCACCTACCACACGCCCTGCCACCTGCGAGCCCAGAACATCGGCCTGAAGAGCCGCGACCTGATGAAGCTGACGGGCGCCACGATCAAGCTCGTCCAGCAGTGCTCGGGCATCGACGGCATGTGGGGCCTGCGCGCCGAGAACGAGGAGCTGTCGATCCCGATGGCGCGCAAGCTCGGCGACGAGATCACCAAGGCCGGCGGCGACATCGTGGCCGGCGACTGCAACCTGGCCAACGGCGCCATCCTCGAGCAGACCGGCACCCAGCCGATGCACCCGATCCAGATGGTGGCGCGCGCCTACGGCATCCCCCCGGAAGCATGACGGAGTCCCCATGAACACCACCCCCTCGCTCGCCCCCACCCGCAAGCTCACCCTCGACGACATCGCCGACTCGCGCGCCTACGAGCGCGAGCGCGACGCCTTCCGCCAGCACATCATCGACCTGAAGCAGCGCCGGCGCGTGGCCGTCGGCACGATCGTGACGTTCCTGTTCGAGAACCGTGAGACGGTCCGCTTCCAGGTCCAGGAGATGGCGCGCGTCGAGAAGATCTCGACCGACGAGGGGATTCAGGCCGAGCTCGACGTCTACAACCCGCTCGTGCCCGAACCGGGCCAGCTGTGCGCCACGATGTTCATCGAGCTCACGTCCGAGGCCAGCCTGCGCGAGTGGCTCCCCAAGCTCGTCGGCGTCGAGCGCACCGTGTCGCTCACCACCGCCGACGGCCGCGTGGTGCGCCCGGTGCTCGAGGCCCAGCACGAGGCGCAGCTGACTCGCGACGACACCACCTCGTGCGTGCACTACCTCCAGTGGCAGTTCACCGCCGACGAGGTGGCGGCGGCCGCCGGCGGGCTGACGCTGTCGATCGGGCATCCCGCCTACGACGAGTCGGCCGAGCTGGGCCCGACGTCGCTCGCCGAGCTCCTCGGCGACCTGCGCGCCTGACCAACCTTCTTGACGGCGCGTCGAGTAGCGCACCAACCTCCACGCTGGTGAACGCGATCACGAGCGCACGCAGGAAAAATCCAGGTCAAGCCCCTAGCCATCGACGCGCGCCAGCGCTACGTTGCGCTCTCGAAGGGGGGTCGGTTGGCCGTGAGGACACTGGCGTCGAGAGACAAGACCTGGCTCGATCGGGGCGCTTGTCGGGGGCTCGATCCGCAGATCTTCTACCCGGAGGAAGACGACGACGGGTTGGAAGCGAAGTCGGTTTGCGCCGAATGCAACGTGAAGGTCACCTGCTTGGAGTACGCGCTGTCGTTCCGGGAGAAGGACGGCGTGTGGGGCGGGGCGACCGAACGTGAGCGCCGACGCATCATCCGGCAGCGTCGCCGGTCCGCCTGACCGCGAACCGGTGACGACATTGGAGGCCGTGGGGGGATGGCCCGCGGTCCTCGGTCCGCTGACGGAACGGCGCGACCTGACGGCCGTGCAAACGCGCGCCGCCATGGCCGAGGTGCTCCGCGGCGATGCCACGCCGGCGCAGCTCGCCGGGTTCATCGTCGCGCTCCGTCTGAAGGGCGAGACCGTCGAGGAGCTGTCGGGCCTCCTCGACGCCATGCTCGACGCCGCCGAGCTCGTGGCCCTCCCCGAGGGCCTGAGCGATCGCGTCGTCGACATCGTCGGCACCGGTGGCGACCGGAGCCACTCGATCAACGTGTCGACGCTGGCCTCGCTGGTGGTGGCCGGCGCCGGTGTGCCCGTGTGCAAGCACGGCAACCGTGCCGCGTCATCGTCGTGCGGTGCCGCCGACCTGCTGGCCGAGCTCGGCGTCCACATCGAGCTGGGCCCCCTCGGCGTCGACCGGTGCGTGGTCGAGGCGGGCATCGGGTTCTGCTTCGCCCCCCGGTTCCACCCGGCGCTGCGCCACGCCGGTCCGACGCGGCGCGAGCTCGGCATCCCGACGGCGTTCAACATCCTGGGACCCATGGCCAACCC
>JANPGL010000645.1:0-3855 GCA_031423915.1 Actinomycetes bacterium
CGGCATCGAGCCAGTCGTCGGTGATGTCGTAGACGACACGCCAGCCCACGTCGTTGACGAGGGGTGCGTACGTGCTGTCGTTCATCCACACCGTGGGGGCCGTGAACCCGGCCGACCTCGCGGCACGGCGCACCTGCGCCATGAGCGACCGGTCGACGCGCGGCCACAGCACGCGTGGCAACCACTTCGTGGGCCGGAACCGCACCAGGCGCCCGTCGGCCCGTATCGACGACGAGCGACGCGACGCGAACAGCCCGATGCCGCGCCGCAGGTCGTGCAACACGTCGCGCGGCGGCTCGACGAAGAGCACGTCGACGTCCGCGTGGGCGTCGAGCAACTCGCGGACCAGGAACTGGTTGCGCCGCCACGTGTCGTCCCACGCCTCGAGCGACAGGACGAGCAGTTGGCGACGACCCGTCGCCTCGGGCCCGTGCACCTTGGTCGGGTAGCGGCGGAGCGCTTCCCACGTGCGGCGAGCCTGGCGCACGCGATGCACCACCCGCCGGTCGTCACGACGGGCCGCCCACAGGAACGGCAGGCGCACGAGCGCGCCCAACAGGCCAGCGATGCGGTACGACACCAACGCGGCCTTGCCCCGGTGGTCGAGCACGAAACGGTCGCTGCCGCGCAGGAAGTGCTCGGTGACCAGCGCGCTGTGACCGGTGTCGGAGCCTCCGCCCACATGGCTGACCTTCGCGCCGTGGGCGAGCACGACACGCCACCCTCGCCGGCGGGCGCGGAAGCACAGGTCGGCCTCCTCGCCGTACAGCCAGTAGCGCTCGTCGAAGCCGCCGAGCGACTCGAAGCACCGCCGCCGCACCAGGAAGGCCGCGCCCACCACGAAGCACTCGGCCTCGGGCGCCTTCACCAGCGGCGCCAGTCCGACCGCCTCCCACCACATGCCGGCCGCCGACGGGTACGGCCACAGCGACCGCTGGCGGCTGCCATCGGGTCGCACCAACTCGGCGCCGACGACGGCCACAGACTCGTCGCGCATCTCGTCGACCATCACCGCAAGCGCGGCGTCGCTCAGCAAGGCGTCGGGGTTCAGGAACATCACGTACTCGGCCGACCCGAGGCGCGCCGCCTGGTTCGCCGCTCGGGCGAAGCCGACGTTGCCGGCGTTCCGCACCACCGTGGCACCGAGTGCGTCGGCGAGATCGGCCGCGGCATCACCCGACGCGTTCTCGACCACGACGACCGACGCCACCCACGACGGCACCGACCGGAGACACGCCTCGATCACGTCGCCCGAGCGGTACGTCACGATCACCACGTCGACCGTGCCCGATCGCGCCCCGACCGCTTCGACCCGTTGCTGCTCCACGCCGCCTCCGCCTCGCATCCGGCCCCGCGCTCGCCGCGAGGGACGTGGCCGGAACTCTCTCGAAACCGTATGGTCCTGCAAGCCGGTGCTTCACGGACCGCAACTAAGATGCCGCAGTGCGTGAGACGATTTCCCGGCGGACGATCGGTCGCGGCACCGCCATCGCGCTCGTGCTCGCTCTCGAAGCGGCCGTGGCCACGGCGACGGCGCTCGGCGCCAGGACCGCCGCGGTCGCTGTCCTCGCACTGCTCGTTGCTGCCGCAGCCGTTGCCGAACCCACCGTGGTCGCCGCACTGTCGCTGCCGGCGACGTTCCTCACGCTGCGACTCTCGGCCGGCGGACTCGACCTGAGCTACGCGGACGCTGCCCTCGTCGCCTCGCTCGTGGCTTGCGGTCTCCTGGCCCCGTGGCGCGACCGTGCCTTCCGTCCCGTCGTGCACGCCGCGGCGGCGTACCTCGCCCTCCTGGCCGTGGCCGTTCTGCTGCAGCCGTCGCAGCGAGCGGTACTCGAATGGGCGCACCGGCTGGTGCTCGTGCTCGGCTCCGCCGCCGTCGGTGCCGCCGTCGCACGGCGCGGCCGGGCCCACCTCGCGCTGCGGGCCTTCGTGCTCGCGGCCATCGTCGTCGGCCTCGAGGCCGTTCGGAACACCCTGAGCAACGGCCTCAAGCCCGCCTATCCGTTCACGTTCAACAAGAACGCCGCCGGCATGCTGCTCACGTGCGCCCTGATCATGGTGTTCACGGCGGCGCCAGCGCTCCGCTGGCCGCGCAGCGTCATACGCCTCCTCGCCCTTCCACTGCTGGCGGGTTCACTGGCGTGCCAGAGTCGCATGGCCGTGGCGGCATTCGTCCTGGTGCTGCTGCTGTCGGGCATCCACCAGGGACGCTCCGGCGGTCTCCTGGGCCTGCTCGGCATCGGTGCCTCGGGCGCCATGGTGTGGGCCACGCGGAGCTCCTTCGCCGAGAGCGGTGAGGGCGCGCAGTTCAACAGCCTCAACAGCCGCCTGACGACCTACGAACGGGCGCTCGAGCTGTGGCGTGAGCACCGGTTCGCGGGGGCCGGCCTGCGGTTCTGGCGAGATCCCCTGCTCGGTGCCGGCGAGCCGCACAACCTCGTGATCGCCGGACTCGGCGAGACCGGCATCCTCGGCCTCGCCGCCGTCGTGCTCCTGAATGCGCTCGTGATCGCCGCGCTGATGCGACGACGCGACGTGCTCGGGCGGCTGGCGATCTACGTGCTGCTGGCCCAGATCATGGACGGCCTCGGCGACATCTACTGGCGAGCCGGCACGGGCACGCTCCCCTGGCTCGTCGTGGGACTCGCGCTGGGCACCCCGGCGCCGGCGCGGCGGGAGATCGGTCGACGACGGGCGGCGCCCGACACCGACCGAGCTGCCCCGGCGATGGTCTAGCCGCGCTCGCTCGTCAGCAGGTCGCTCCGGCCTCCGAGGGCCGTTGCGTCCTTGGATGACGCCGCGACCGGGATCGACGGCCGGCGCCGATAGGCGGCCTCCAAGAGGTCGGCGTGCCGCGCCAACGAGAACTCCTCGGTGGCACGACGCCGCAGCCGGGCGCCGAGCGCGAGTCGGGCGTCCTCGTCGGCGGCGAGCGCATCGAGCCGCGCCGCGGCCTGAACGGCGTCTCCCGGAGCGAACTGGCACGATGCTTCGGTGCCGAGCAGGTACGGGTGCGCACCGCCCGCGGCGGCGACCAGCGGCAACCCGCACGCCATCGCCTCGAGCACGCTCAGCCCGAACGGCTCGGCGGGGGCGGAGGCGAACTGGATCGCCGCACGTACGCGCAGCACCGCCGGGTCGGCCACATGCCCGACGAACACCACGCTGTCGGCAACGCCGAGCGACGACGCGAGCTGCTCGAGCTCGGCCCGTTGCGCGCCGTCGCCGGCAATGGTGAGACGCCAGCCGCGACCGGGCAACGTGGAGAGCCCCCACGCCCGCACCGCCGTCGCCGTGTCCTTCTCGGTCTCCAACCGTTGGATCACGACGACGCTGTGCGTCCTGCCGTCGACCTGCGGCATCGCCTCGAGGCCGTGCGGCACGAGCGTCGACGGGCACTCCATCGCGTCGGCGACGAACGGCGAGATCGCCAGCTCGGTGTGCGGCACGCGCCCGATGACTGGCCGCAACGCCCGCCCGGCCATGCTGCTCCCTCGGACGGCGGCGAAGTGCCGCGTCGTGACGAGGTGCGACCGCCGCCAACGTCCCGACAGGGTCGCCGCCAGCTCCGCCGCGGTCATATGTGCGTGGATCACGTCGACCGGCCCGACCGAACGCAGCGCCAGAACCGCCGACGCCACCGATGCCCCGGGCCGCCAGCTCCGCACGGCACCGCCGAGCCGCTCGGGCATCCGCTCGTCGCCACCGATGACGTGGATCTCGTGGCCTCGATCGGCCAGTGCGAGCGACGACAGCACGATCGACCGCTCCACGCCTGCGAACGCGTCCGTACACACGACATGCACGATGCGCAGCGGGCCCTCGGCACGTTCACCGGTGGGGCCGCTCACG
>JANPGL010000646.1:0-5848 GCA_031423915.1 Actinomycetes bacterium
CGAACGTCGGCGCCGGCGGCCGCCTCGATGTCGGCGTCGTTGTCGCGCAGCGGGCGGCCGAGGCGCCGGGCCAACTCGCGTCCGAGCGACGTCTTGCCCGACGCCATGAGCCCGAGCACCACGACCTGGCGCCCCACGAGCGCGTCGACGGCGCTCACGCCAGGCGGCCGTGTCCGGTCGTGCGCGTCGGCACCGTGTAGAGCGAGCTGGTCGCGGTGATGTACAGCCGGTCCGAGTCGGGACCGCCCCAGCAGCAGTTCGACGTCTTCTCCGGCACGGGGATCAGACCGAGGAGCGTGCCGTCGGGCGCGTACACCTGGATGCCGAGGGCGCACGAGGTGAACAGGTTGCCGGCCACGTCGAGCCGGAAGCCGTCCGACAGGCCGTGCTCGATCACGGCGAACGTCCGACCGTTGCAGGCCCGGCGGCCCTCCAGCACGTCGTAGACCCGGATGTGGTGGTTGCCGGCGTGCTCGTTGGTGCCGCGGTCGGCCGAGGTGTCCGACACGTAGAGCCGGGACCCGTCGGGCGAGAAGGCGAGGCCGTTGGGATCCTCGACGTCGGTGACGATCACCTCCAGCTCGCTCGTGGCCGGGTCGAAGCGGAACACGTGGTGGGCGCCGATCTCGCTGTCGGCCCGGTAGCCCTCCCGGTTCGACACGATCCCGTACGGCGGGTCCGTGAACCAGATCCGCCCGTCCGGACGCACCACGAGGTCGTTGGGCGAGTTGAAGCGCCGCCCCTCCCAGCGGTCGACGAGCGTGACGATCGACCCGTCGTGCTCGGTGCGCAGGACACCCCGGGCGCCATGGCTGCACGACACGAGCCGGCCCTCGGCGTCGAGGGTGTTGCCGTTGACGAAGTTGGACGGCGAGCGGTACACGCCGTTTCCCCCGTCGGGCGTCCACCGGAACATGCGGTTGTTCGGGATGTCGCTCCACACCACCGAGCCGTCGGTCAGCTGCACCGGTTCCTCGGCCCAGACGGCGCCGGTGGCGAGCCGCTCCACCGCGGCGCCGGGGTCGACGAGCTGCCAGAACCGGTCGTCGTAGGCGATGGGCGTGCTGGTCACGGTGCTCCTCGGGGCGTCGGGCCACCGTCGCCGGCGGCCGTCCGAGGCTACGGCGAGCCGACGGCCGTTGCGTTTCCAACCCCCTGCTCCGTCGGGGCTACGGTGCGGCCATGAAAGTTGACGGGGGCATCGGATTCGATCTCAACAAGGCGGCTGACAACGCTCGTGAAGCGGAGGCAGCCGGGTACTCGGGCATCTGGTCGGCAGAGACCGCCCACGATCCCTTCTTCCCCCTGCTGCTCGCAGCCGGGGCGACGAAGGACATCGAGTTGGGCACGTCCATCGCGGTGGCGTTCGCACGCAACCCGATGATCACGGCCAACATCGCCTGGGACCTGCAGGCCTACTCCAAGGGCCGCTTCATCCTCGGCCTTGGCAGCCAGATCAAGCCGCACATCACCAAGCGCTTCTCGATGGAGTGGAGCCACCCGGCGCCGCGCATGCGCGAGTTCGTGCTGGCCATGCGCGCCATCTGGGACACGTGGCTCACGGGCGCCAAGCTCGATTTCAAGGGCGACTACTACACCCACTCGCTCATGACGCCGTTCTTCACGCCCGACAAGGGCGAGCTGGCCGGTTTCGGTGCACCCAAGGTGATGCTGGCCGGCGTGGGCAGCCTCATGACCGAGGTCGCCGGCGAGGTGTGCGACGGCTTCCTCTGCCACGGCTTCACGACCGAGAAGTACCTGCGCGAGGTGACCATCCCGGCGCTGGCCAAGGGCCGCGCCAAGGTCGGCAAGACCATGGACGGCTTCGAGATCGTCGGGCCCAGCTTCGTGGTGACCGGCACCACCGAGGAGGAGATGGAGGCGGCCAAGGCGGGCACCCGTCAGCAGATCGCGTTCTACGGCTCGACGCCGGCGTACAAGGGCGTGCTCGACGCCCACGGCTGGGGCGGCCTGCAGGACGAGCTGAACACGCTGTCCAAGCAGGGCAAGTGGGTCGAGATGGGCGGTCTCATCGACGACGAGATGCTCAACACGTTCGCCGTGGTCGGCGAGCCCGAGTCGATCGCCCCCGAGCTCACCCGCCGCTACGGCGACGTCATCAGCCGCATCAGCTTCTACGCGCCGTACAAGACCAACCCGGAGCGCTGGAGCAAGGTGCTGGCCGCCCTCAAGGCCGCCTGACCGAACGTTCCGTCCGACGGCCCGGGTCCCGCACGTCGGGGCCTGGGCCGTGGCGCGCCCGGGCTTGGCCCACGGGCACTCTCGGCTCTCGTCGAGACGCCCACGTCTCATGTGGAGCCGAGAAAGCAACGAGCGGTGGGCCGACGTAACCTCTGCCCATGTCCTACCTGGGGGATCGCGTCGCCCACGACGCCGACGCGCACATCATGGAGCCGCCCGACTGGCTGCGCACCCACGCCGATCCGGAGTGGCGTGAGCGAATGCCGCTGGTGTTCACCGAGGCCGCACTGCAGCCCGGTGAGGGCACGGCCGGCGAGATGGACCGCTACCGAGCTCGCCACGCCGATCCGGCGTACCGAGCCGACGACGCCGGCCAGATCATGTTGCGCAAGAACTTCTTCGCCACCGGGTCGTTCCTGGCCGAGGATCGTCCGCTGGCCGTCGACCTCATCGGCGTGGCCAGCCAGCTCGTGTTCAACACGTTCACGAACGGGCTCCTGGTCGACGCCGAGCACCGCGACGTGCCGCTGGCCAACGCCATGGCCCGCGCCCACAACCGTGGGATCACCGAGTTCTGCTCGGTCGACCCCCGCTTGCTGCCGGTGGCCTACGTGCCCCTGGCCGATCGGGCCGAGGCCCACCACATCGCGCAGGAGGCCGTCGACGCCGGCGCCGCCGCGCTGATGGTCGCCAGCGCGTGCCCGCCCACGCACTCGCCCAGCCACGTCGAGCTCGACCGGGTGTGGGCCGTCGCCCAGGAGGCCGGAACGCCGATCGTGTTCCACGTGGGCGGTGGCGGCCAGCTGCTGTCGCCGATGTACATGCGCAACGGGCTCCCGGCCGTGCCCGACTTCCACGGTGGCGCCGAGAACTTCCGGTCGGTCGACTACATGGCCATCCCGTACTGGCCCATGCAGACGCTCGCCACGCTGCTGTTCGACGGTGTCATGGATCGTTTCCCGATGTTGAAGTTCGGTGCCATCGAACTGGGCGCCTCGTGGGTGCCGGGCTGGATGCGCAACCTCGACGCCGCCTACGGCGCGTTCCGCAAGAACGAAGAGCGTCTGCAGGCGCTGACGGCGCCGCCGAGCGAGATCGTGAAGCGCCAGGTGCGTGTGACGCCGTATCCGCACGAGGACACCGGGTGGATCGTCGATCAGGCCGGACGCGAGATCGCCCTGTTCTCGTCGGACTACCCGCACGTCGAAGGCGGCCGCAACCCGCTCAACCGCTTCGACACCAGCCTGACCGGTTGCGACGACGACGCGAAGCGCCGCTTCTACTTCGACAACTTCGTGGACCTCATGGGCGACGTGCTCGTGCGCCACGGCCTGCCCACCAGCCTGCCCGCCGCCGCCTGACCGGCGTCGTTCCGACCACCGAGGAGCCCTCGTGCCTTCCGCCTTCCTGCATCCGTTCGCGCGCCCCGCCGCCGAGGACTTCGTCACGATCGTGCGCGGCGAGGGTGCTCTCGTGTTCGACGACGCCGGCAAGGAGTACGTCGACGGCATGGGCAGCCTCTGGTACGCCAACGTCGGCCACGGTCGAGGCGAGATCGCCGACGCGGTGGCCGACCAGATTCGCACGCTCGAGGCGTACCACTGCTTCGATCCGTTCACGAACGAGCCGAGCGAGACCCTGAGCGCGCGGCTGCGCGACCTGGCCCCCATGGACGACGCCCGCGTGTTCCTCACCGGCTCGGGCTCGGAGTCGGTCGACACCGCCATCAAGCTCGCCCGCATCGCCCACGCACAGGCCGGCCACCCCGAGCGTCAGCTGATCGTGTCGCGGTCCCGCGGGTACCACGGCGTCACCTACGGCGGCCTCTCGGCCCAAGGCCTGCCGCTCAACCAGCAGGGCTTCGGCACGCTCCTGCCCGGGTTCGTGAACCTGCCGGCCGACGACTCCGAGGGCTTCGCCACGTTCCTGGCCGAGCACGGTCACGAGGTGGCCGCCGTCATCACCGAACCCGTGCAGGGTGCGGGTGGCGTGTGGCCGCCGCCCCCGGGCTTCCACACCGAGCTGCGCCGCCTGTGCGACCGGCACGGCTGCTACCTCATCATGGACGAGGTCATCTGCGGGTTCGGCCGCCTCGGCCACTGGTTCGGTAGCGAGCACTACGACGTGCGCCCCGACCTCATCACGTTCGCTAAAGGCGTCACGTCGGGCTACGTGCCACTCGGCGGTGTGATCCTCGACCGCAAGGTGCACGAGGCCCTCGCCACCGACCCGGCGTTCCTGTTGCGCCACGGCTTCACCTACTCGGGCCATCCCACGGCGGCCAGGGCCGCGCTGACCAACCTCGACATCATCGAGCGCGAGGGCCTGCTGGCCCGCGCCGTCACGATGGGCGCCCGGTTCGAGCGGGGGCTCCGCTCGCTGGCCGCCGATGGCCTCGTGGCCGGGGTGCGCGGCGAGGTGGCGGTGTGGGCGCTGGCGCTGAACGAGGGCGCCGACGCCAACGCGGTGCGCAACGCCCTGCTCGCCCGGGGCGTGATCTGCCGGGCCATCCCGCCGTCGACGCTCACGTTCTGCCCGCCGCTGGTGACGACCGACGACCAGATCGACCGAATCGTCGACGCGCTGAACGCCGTCCTGGCCTGACGGCCTGCCGCTCTGCCGCCGCGCCCTGGCGCGCCACCGGGCCGTGGCGCCGGGCCTCGCTAGTCCACGACCTTGCGGCCGAGGGCGCCGCGCACGGCGACCGGGAGATCAGCCACCGCCTCCTGGGGCACCACGATCACCAGGACGTCGGTGATCGACCGCACGGTCGCCGACCGGGGCTTGCCCGTCAGCACCGCCTGCTCCCCCACCACGCTGCCGGGACCGAGGCGAACCTCGGCGCCGTCGATCTCGACGGCCACGTGACCGTCGAGCAAGAACAGCAGGTCGTGACCAGAGGTGCCGGCCAGCATCAGCGTGGTGCCAGCGCCGAGGTCGGCGACCGACCCGGCGGCACGCAGCGCCTTGCGGTCGTCGCGACCCAACCCGAACGCCCGCGACAACGCGCTGTCGGCCGACGGCGCCTTGGCGGGCCCACCCCTCGGCACTGCGCCGCCGAGATCGGCGATGAGCTGCGCGCAGATCAGGTCGACGTCCTGCATCACGGTGACCAAGGTCCGGGCGTGGCGCGGCTTGGCGGCCCGGGCGATGCCGCGCAGGGTCGGTCGCAACAGGCGGCTCGACTGGGTGCGGCCCGCGTCGTCCTCCCACGAACCCTCGACGAACGCCCACCGACCGTCGCCCCCGAGCTCGAACTCGAGCACGGCGCCCTGGGCCGACACGACCTCGATCGAGCGCTTGCGACGGCGCTTGCCGGCCAGCTGGGCCGCCGCGACGGCATCGAGGGCGCGGCACACCCGCACGAGCGCAGCATCGACGAACGGGGTCCGCTCGTTGGGACGCCCCCAGTCGAACGAGGCGCCGCTGAGATCATCATCGAGGGACTGCGCCATGGGTGGGACCTCCGGGGGGCGGGCGGGAAGCGACCATGGTGCCAGACTTGGCGGCGGCTCTCCGGGGGGACGGGCCGTGGTGAAGCAGCGGGGGGTTTCCATGGTCACGATTCCTGATCACGTCGACGAGCTCGATTCGGACTGGCTGAGCGCGGCGCTCGGTCGCCCGGTCGAGCTGACCGCGATCGACC
>JANPGL010000647.1:0-16044 GCA_031423915.1 Actinomycetes bacterium
CCTGCAGAATCTCTCCTGACCCATCACCAGATCCTCCTGAACCAAGTGGACGATGCCGACCTGCGGAGATGGTACGTCGAGCAGGCCATCGTCAACCGCTGGTCGTCACGCGTCCTAGCTCTCCACGTCGCCGGGGGTCTCCACGAGCGCGTCGAGCGTTGCTGCCTGCGCCGGACGAGATCTCGGACGCCATCCACGACCTCCCGTCGTTCGCGGATGACGAGTGACCCGTTCCGCCACCTCGCTCGAACGCCCATAATCATAGTTATGTCAACTGCGGCCGGCCCCAGCCGCAGGAGAAGCGAGCCGGGCTCTCGTCCCCCGGCATCCCGGCCTCTCGCGACGCTGGGGCGGTTCACGGGCTGGGCGCATCAGATGCGTTGAAGCCGGTCGGCCCGGTCGGGCGACGACGAAGGGTCGGGTGATCTGCGCTGCGGCGCGCCGGGCGCCAGCGACGGCTGGCGGCGCCGGCCGAACGCAGATCCCGTAGGCGGTCGGACGTGATGGCGGCGGCGGTCTCGAAGTCCATGGGGCCAAGGTACGAAGGAACGTGGACAGGTTCGGTCCGCAACCCCAACTATCCTGAGCGCACCATGACGACGGCCGGACGATTGCTCCAGGTGCTCGCGCTGCTGGAGACACGCCCGTGGTGGACGAGTGAGGAGCTGGCCGAGCGGCTGGAGGTCACGACCCGAACCGTGCGGCGCGACCTCAACCGGCTTCGCGAGCTCGGCTACCCGATCGACGGCACCAGCGGGCCGCACGGTGGCTACCGCCTCGGCGCCGGCGGGCGCCTGCCTCCCCTGGTGCTCGACGACGAGGAGGCCGTCGCCGTCGCCGTCGGGCTGCGCATCGCGTCGGGCGGCGGCGAGGCCGGCCTCGAGAGCGCCACGATCTCGGCGCTGGCCAAGCTCGACCGGGTGATGCCGCCGCGACTGCGCGAACAGGTGCGGGCCGTGCGGGCGGTCACCGTCGAGTTGCGACGACGCGACCTGCCACCGGTCGATGCCGACGCGCTCATCACGCTGGCGCTCGCCTGCAACCGGCCCGAACGCCTGAAGTTCGCCTACCTCGACGCCAGCCAACGGGCGTCCGACCGCTTCGTCGAGCCGTACCGCCTCGTTTACACCGAGCGCCGCTGGTACCTGGTGGCGTTCGACAAGGACCGGCTCGCCTGGCGGTCGTTCCGCGTCGATCGGATGAGCGACCTCTCCCCCACGGGCGTGCCGTTCTCCCACACCGAACCACCCGACGCGGCGGCCTTCGTCTCACAGGGCCTCGCCGTGGCGGTGTTCGACCAGCACGCCGTGGTGCGAGTCGAAGCGCCGGTCGACGACGCCCGTCGCATGATCCCGCCGACCGTCGGCGTCGTGGAGGCCCACGACGATGCGTCGACCACGTTCCGGATCGGCGGCGACGCCGACTGGGTGGCGCGCTACCTCGCCGGTCTCGAGGTGCCGTTCCGAGTGCTCGAGGGCGACGAGGTGCGCGCCGAGCTACGGGCGCTCGGACGGCGCCTGCAGCGCGAGCACCGCGGCTAGCCGTTGATCGGCCGGACCGCCCCGGTGATCTTCTCGGTGGGCACCCACGAGATCTGGACGTTCATACCGGGTGCCGGCGCTTCGATCATCATGTTGTTCCCGAGCCACAGGCCCTCGTGGCTGTAGTCGTCGTGGAAGAACACGAGGTCGCCGGCGCGCAGGTCGGCGACGGCGACGGCGGGGAACGAGTTCTTCTGGAGCAGCGTGTGGTGCAGCAGGGCCATGCCGATCTTGCTGAAGGCGAACCGCACCAGGCCCGAGCAGTCGAAGAAGTCGGGTCCGTCGTAGCCGAACTTGTAGGGCTTGCCGATCTGCGCCTTGGCCGAGGCGATCACGACGTCGATCTTGGTGTTCCCCGTCGTGACCGGTTGCTTGGCACCGGCCGGGAGCGCGAGCCGCTGGCCGGGCACGATGACCGACTTCAGGTTGAGCTTGTTCAGCGCCATCAGCGCGTCGGGCGTCACCGTGAATCGGAACGCGATGCCGATGATCGTGTCACCGGACTGGACCGCGTAGGTCTGGCCGCTGGCAGCCTGAGCGGGCGCCGTCGGCGCCGGCGCCGACCCCGGCGCGATCACGGTGCCGGTGACCGTGCCGGTGACCGTGCGGTTCGGCACGGTGGCGATCGTGGACCTCGTGACCGGGGCTGGCACTCGACCGCCTGCCGGGATCGACAGCCGCTGCCCGGGGATGATGATCGACTCCAGCTTCAGGTCGTTCGCCTGCAGCAGGGCGTCGATCGACACGCCGGCGCGGCCGGCGATGCCGTACAGGAAGTCACCGTCCTGGACGAGGTAGGTGCCGGCCGTGGGCGCCGCCGATGCCGGCACGGCTGTCGCCACGAGAGCGCCGACGACCGCCGCGAGGGCGATGGTGCAGGTACGCGTTCGCACTGAGGTCCTCCAAAGCAACTTGGAGCCCCATACCCTCGCCCGGGTTGCGGCGAACTGTAGCAGGCCGGTTCGGGGTTCGCGCGCAAGGAACCGCGGAGCGAACGTCTGTCATCACTCTCCGCAGTATTCGGACCGACCTGGCAACCGGCGGTGGGACCCGAACCGTCGTCAAGAGGCCGAGGACCCGCGACCGGTGACGTCCGGCCCGGTCGGTGTCCGCACCGGCATCGTCGCCGTCGTGCAAGATGGGCGCCGTCCGGGCGACGCCGCCGAGCAGATGCCTGGTGCCACCGTGGAGGACCTCAAAACCATGGCCACCCCGTACCTGTTCCCCGTCCGCCGAGCGTTGGCGGCGTTCACCCTCGTCGCACTGGCGGCGTGCGGCGCGAATCCCCGTGTCGGGCTGACCGGCCCCGCTACGGACGCCGGGCCCAGCAGCGCCGGCAGCGCCGGCACCGCCGCGCCCGCCGGCTCGAGCGCCACCACCGGCGCGGGCGTGGCCCTCGGACCGACCACCGCTCCGCCGGCGCCCACGACCACGCCCGCCAAGCTCCTACCCGGCGCCATGCCACCGGTGCTGAACGCGTCCGACGTGTACTCGGCCGCGGGCAAGAACATGTTCTCCCCCACGGTTGCCAACCACCGCCGCCTGGTCTACGTGCCGTCACCTCTCCAGGGCGGGTCGGGCACCGTGGACGTCATCGACCAGGACACCATGGAGGTGGTCGACGGGTTCGTCGCCGGGAGCATCGCCCAACACGTGGTGCCCAGCTGGGATCTTTCGGTCCTCTACGTCAACGCGTCGGCCGCCAACCAGCTGGTGCCCATCGATCCCGTCACGGGCAAGCCGGGTACCCCGATCAAGGTCGAGCGGCCGTACAACCTGTACTTCCTGCCCGACGGCACCAAAGCGGTCGTGCAGAACGAGCAGAACAACCGCCTCGACTACTACGACCCCACCACCTGGAAGCTCATCCGCTCGGTACCGTCGACGTGCAAGGGCAACAACCACGCGGACTGGTCCGCCGACGGTTCCTACTTCATCGTCACCTGCGAGTTCTCGGGCGAGATGATCAAGGTCGACAGCGCGTCGGGCAACATCGTCGGCAAGCTCTCGCTCGGCAAGGGCGCCATGCCCCAGGACGTACGGCTCGTGCCCGACGGTTCGAAGTTCTACGTCGCCGACATGATGAACGACGTCGTATGGATCATCCCGGCCACCGAGTTCAAGGTGATCGGGAAGATCCCGACCGACGTCGGCGCGCACGGCATCTACCCGAGCCGCGACGGCACCGTGATGTACGTGGCCAATCGTGGGCGCCACATGGGCGACGAGCGTCGCCGGTCGCGTCCGGGCGAGGGGTCGGTATCGGTCATCGACCCCAAGCGAGACGTCGTCGTGACCAAGTGGCCGATCCCCGACGGCGGATCGCCCGACATGGGCGGCGTCTCGGCCGACGGCACGAAGCTCTGGCTGTCGGGTCGCTTCGACAGCGAGGTGTACGTCATCGACACGGCCACCGGTGCGCTGATCAAGCGCATCAAGGTCCGGCCGGAGCCCCACGGCCTGGTGGTGTGGCCCCAGCCGGGCCGCTACAACCTGGGTCACACCGGCAACCTCCGCTGAGCGGCGGCTGCTGCGGGTAAGTTCGGCGGGTGCCCCTCGTTCCCCAGCCCGGCGACCGAGCGCCCGACTTCGACCTCCCCGACCAGAACGGCCGACGCGTCCGGCTGAGCGACCTGGCGGGCCGGTGGGTGGTGCTGTGGTGGTACCCCCAGGCGGCGACACCCGGTTGAACCCTCGAGGCCCAGGGCTTCCGTGATCGAAGCCCCTCGTTCGTCGCACTCGGTGCCGTCGTCCTCGGCGCCTCCTACGACCCACCGCGCGCCAACCTCCGCTTCGCGCAGGACCAGGAGCTCCCCTTCTCGCTGCTGTCCGACGTCACCGGTGAGGTGGCCGAGCGCTACGGCGTGAGGCGTCCGCCGGGCAGCCGGTGGGAGTCGGTGCCGGAACGCCGCACGTTCCTGCTCGGCCCCGACGGCCGCGTGCGGGCCGTCTACGACGTCACCGACGTGCACACCCACCCCGACGAGGTCCTCGCCGACGTGGAGCGCCTCCGAACGCAGGACGCGCCGTGACGACGATCGACGACGCCACCGAACCCAGCGAGCGCATCCGGATCGCCGCCCGGCCGTCGGACGCTGGCGCCGACGCCGCCGAACTGCGCCGCAAAGCCGATCAGGTGTCCAGGGGTGCGGCCAGGGCGGCCGTGCTCGGCGTCAACGACGGGCTGGTCACCACCCTGGCGCTCATCCTCGGCCTCGCCGGCGCCGACGCGTCGGTGGGCTCGGTGCGCCTGGCCGGGTTTGCCAGCCTCGTGGCCGGCGCACTGTCGATGGCGGCCGGCGAATGGGTGTCGGTGCGCGCCCAGGTCGAGCTGTACCAGGGCGTCCTCGGCGAGCTGCGGGCGCTCGTCGGCCGGAACCCCAAGCTCGTGCTCGACGCCTTGGAGACCAAGCTCGAGGGCTTCGGCTTCGACACGTCCACGGCGAAGAAGGCGTCGACCGAGATCGGCCTCGACGAGGACCTCTTCCTGTCGTTCGCCGCCCGCAACGTGTTCGGCGTCAACGACGACGAGCTCGGTTCGCCGATGACCGCCGCGCTCTCGTCGCTCCTGCTGTTCTCGCTCGGCGGGCTCGTGCCGCTCGCCCCCTGGTTCTTCACCCAGGGCGGAGCGGGAGTTGCGCTGACCGTGGGACTGACCACCCTGAGCGCCGTCGTCGTCGGCGCGTACATCGGTCGCAGCGGCGGTACGTCGGTGTGGCGCGGCGCGTTCCGTCAGTTCGTGATCGTGGCACTCGCCGCCGGCGTCACCTACGGCATCGGCGCGCTGTTCGGCACGACGGTCTCCTGACGGCCTCGCCGCCGGTTCGCCGGGGGTCGGCCGGCGACCTGGGACATCAGCGCGGCTCCGATCGCCCATACGGCCGCCGAGAGCAGGAACACCGGCGTGAACGATCCGGTGTGGTCGATGATCCAGCCACCGAGTTGAGGGCCGACGGCCTGGGCGAGACCGAACCCGAGCGTGACCGCAGCGAACGCCGGGCCGAACTCGTGGGCGGGCGCGTGGTCGCCGATGTAGGCGGCGATGATCGTGATGTTGCCGGCGAACGCCGCGCCGAACCCTAGGACCGCCACGGTCACCCACGGTTCCCGCTGGGCCAGCAGCAGCACGGTCGACGCCGACGCCAGCACGAAGCCACCCACCAGCGTGGTGCGCCTCCCCCACCGGTCGCTGGCCCGACCGAGGAGCACCCCGCCGCCCGTCACGGCCAACCCGATGAGCGCGAACGCGGCCGAGGCGTGGGCGTGACCGAAGTGGGCCTGTTGCTCGAGCATCGCCACGACGTAGCTCATCACGAGGATGTAGGCGAGACCGTAGGTGACGTACCCGGGCGCCAGGGCCCACCACCGATCGACGTGCCGCAACGCCGTCAACCGGGGCGGCGACGAGGGCGGCGACACCGGCACCCGCAGCGACACGGCTGCCAGCACCAGCGTGACGACGGCGATCGCCCCCTCGATGGCCCAGACGGGCCGCCACGACGAACCGTCGCCGGTGACCCAGCGCACCAGGTTGGTCAGCTGGCTGGAGAACACGATGCCGCCGCCGATGCCGATGGAGGCCAGACCGATCGCGAGGCCCCGTTGCTCGGGCGGGAACACGCCGGCCAGCACCCCTGGCGACGGTAGGTAGATGAGCGCCCCACCCACGCCCGTGAGCGCCATGCCGAGCACGAGCACGGCCGGTCGGTGCGCCGCCGACAGCACGAGCAGCCCTGCGCTCGACGACGCCAGGCCACCCACCATCAACCGCACCGCGTTCACCCGGGTGGACAGCACCGACATGGCCAGCGTGCCCACCAGATAGGCGGCGACGTTCATGGTCCCGATGAAGCCGGCCAGGCCGTACGAGCCGAGCAGTTCGGACTTCACGGCGGGCAGGAGCAGGGCGAACGTGAACCGGCCGAACCCCTGCGCCACACAACAGGCGAGCAGGACGAGCGTGACCACCACCCACCGCGGCGACGATCGCTCCCCCACGGGCGCACGGTACCGCGCCGAACGTCACGTCTGGGTTTCCTCAAGTTCCGGCCGCGACCGCCGATCCACGACCCATCAGCACCATGCTCCCCGCCCCCGATCCGGTCACCCGGCACACCGAGCCCGTCGAGGCCGGCGCGCTGGACGTCGCCCTCGCATCCAACGACCTGCGCACGCTCTTCCAACCGATCGTGTGGATGGCGGACGACTCGCTGGCCGGCGTCGAGGCGCTGACACGCGGGCCGGCCGACACCGACCTGGAGCTGCCGGCGCGGTTGTTCGCGGCCGCGAACGCGGCCGATCGCACCGTGGAGCTCGACCTGGCCTGCGCCCGCCAGGCCCTACGCTCGGCTCAGAGCCGCGGCGTGGCCGGCACCGTGCCGCTGTTCGTGAACGTCTCGCCGGGCTGCGTTCGCCCGGCGTTCGTGCGTGAGCTCGTCGCCATGCGCGACGCGCTCGCTCCCCGCGCGCGGCTGATGCTCGACATCGCGTCGTCGGCCGTCGTCGACGACGCGCTCCACGTGCTGGCCACCGCGCACGAGGCCCGCAAGCACGGCATCGGCGTGGCCCTCGACGACATCGACGCCCGCCCGGCGGCACTGGCGCTGCTGCCGCTGCTGCGACCCGACGTGCTGAAGCTCGACCGGCTCCGCCTTCGCCAGGCGCACCGCAGCGACATCGCCGCCGTCGCCTCCACCGTCCACGGCTACGCCGAGGCGACGGGCGCCATCGTCGTGGTCGAGGGCGTCGAGACCGCCGCGCACCGGGCCTGGGCCACGACGATGGGCGCCACAGCCGTGCAGGGATGGCTCACGGGGCGCCCGCGCGAGCTCGTGGACCTCTCGTGCGAGGTGGCACCGGTGGCGCTGATGCGCCACCCGACCGTCGACCCCCACGAGACACCGTTCTCCCTCGTCGAGCACCAGGGCGACGTGCGGGTCGGCCACCAGGCCGAGCTGCTCGCCATGAGCCGCAACCTCGAGTTCGTCGCCGCTCGATGGCACGCCGACGGCGCGCTCGTGCTCGCCTGCGTGCAGGACGAGCTGCGCTTCACCCCGGCCACCGCTGCGGTGTACGCCGATCTGGCCACACGGTCGGCCCTGGTCGCCGTGCTCGGCGCCGGCATGCCGACCACCCCCGCGCCCGGCGTGCGCGGCCTGGCGATCGCCGGCGACGATCGCCTCCGCGACGAGTGGAACGTGGTCGTGCTCGGCCCGCACTACGCCGCCGCGCTGCTCGCCCGCGACCTCGGCGACGATCGCACGCGCGGTTCGGCGCGTCGCTACAGCTTCCTCATGACGCACCGCCGCGACGTCGTCGTGGCCGCCACGCGTGCGCTGATGACCCGGGTCAGCGACCTTCGCTGAGGTCGTCGTCGCCCTCGCCGCGTCGGCGGCGCGGCCCGATGTCGAGATACGTCCAGCCGAACCGGCCCTTCACACAGAGGTTGCCCTGGGTGATGTCGTGGTCGAGCGGTGAGCTCACCTTGACCACGCGGTCGTCCTGCACGTGCAGCTCGAGGTTGCAGCCCACCCCGCAGTAGGCGCACACGGTCTGCGTGACGGTCTGCTCCTGCGGCCGCCACTCCCCCGCCTGACGCAGGTCCCACTCGACCCGCCCCACGAGCGCGCCCGTCGGGCACACCGCCACGCAGTTGCCGCAGTAGACGCAGGCGCTGTCGGGCAAGGGCACGTCGAACTCCGTGGCGATGTGGGCCCCGAACCCCCGGCCCGCCACCGCGATGGCGAACGTGTTCTGGTGGTCGGTGCCGCACGCCTCGACGCACTTGAAGCACAGCACGCAGGCGGCGTAGTCGCGCACGTACAGGCCGTCCTGCACCTTGGGCGGCTGCGCGACGGTGGCTGCGCCCACGTGACGCGACGGGTCGGCGCCGTACTCGGCGATCCACCGGTGCACGTCCTCGCCGGCCCGGTCGAGGTCGACGCACGACGCCAGCAGCTCGAGCACCATGCGACGGCTCGTGCGCACCCGGTCCGACGCGGTGTGCACGACCATGCCGGGCTCGGCCGGGCGGGCGCACGACGGCACCAGCGTGCGCGCCCCGTCGAGCTCCACGACGCAGGCGCGGCACGCGTTCACGGGCGTGAGCGTCTCGCCGAAGCACACCGTCGGCGTCTCGGCGCCGGCGGCCGTGCAGGCGTCGAGGAGGGACGCGCCCTCGGGCACCGACACCACCGCACCGTCGACGGAGACCTCGATCACGATGCTCCTCCACGGATGCGCAGGCCCGCCCGCTGGGCGCTGCGCAGTGCGCTGGTCGCCGTCTGACCCAGCCCACAGATCGACGCATCCCGCAGCACGGCGTCGAGATCGTCGAGGAGGGCGGCGTCGGCCGTCGGCGCCTGCAGCCACTCCACCACCCGCTGCGTACCGACGCGGCACGGCACGCACT
Source organism: Actinomycetes bacterium (assembly GCA_031423915.1). Classification (GTDB taxonomy): domain Bacteria; phylum Actinomycetota; class Acidimicrobiia; order Acidimicrobiales; family Ilumatobacteraceae; genus JANMAT01. The sequence continues at coordinate 8,953 of JANPGL010000647.1, forward strand.
GGCCGCACGACTCGTCGCGGAAGAACCGGGCCATGCGGGCCAGGGTGTCGGTCAGGTCGACCGTGTCGTCGAACAGCATCACGACACCCGAGCCGAGCGACACCCCGGCGGCCCGTGCACCCTCGAAGCTGAGCTCGATGTCGAGCCGGTCCCCCCGCACGAAGGTACCGGCCGCGCCGCCCAGGAGCACCGCCTGCAGCGGCCGCGCGTCGCGCACCCCGCCGGCCCGCTCGATGAGCGCGCCGAGCGTGACGCCGAACGGCAGCTCGTACAGCCCGGGCCGGGCCACGTGACCCGACAGGCAGAACAGCCGCGTGCCGCTCGATTCGGTCGTTCCGACGGCACGGTAGGCATCGGGTCCGGCGAGCAGGACGTGCGGCACGTTCACGAGCGTCTCGACGTTGTTGACGAGCGTCGGCAACCCGAACAGGCCGTGCGTCGTCGGGAACGGCGGCTTGTTGCGCGGTTCGCCGCGGTAGCCCTCGATCGAGTTGAGGAGCGCCGTCTCCTCGCCGCAGATGTAGGCGCCGGCGCCCGAGCGCAGTTCGATGTCGAACGACCATCCGGAGCCGGCGACGTCGTGTCCGAGCAGGCTGGCGGCGCGCGCCGCGGCCAACGCAGCACCGACGCGGTCCTGTGCGCGCGGGTAGTCGCCGCGCACGTAGATCCAGCCTTTGGCGGCGCCCACCGCGAACCCGGCGATCGTCAGCGACTCGACGAGCGCGAACGGGTCCTCCTCCATGATCGTGCGGTCCTTGAACGTGCCGGGCTCCGACTCGTCGGCGTTGGCCACCACGTGACGGGCGCGTCCGTGCTGGTCGGCCACGGCCCGCCACTTGACACCGGTCGGGAACGCGGCGCCGCCACGACCGCGCAGGCCCGACGCGGTCACGGCCTCGATGACGGCGTCGGCGCCGCGCTCCATCGCCACCGCGAGCGCGCCGTAGCCCCCGGTCGACCGGTAGGCGTCGAGGCTCGTGGGATGGACGCCACGGGCCCGAGCCAGCAGGGGGCCGGCCTCCACCACGGGCGTCGCCGCACCCGCGGCGACGCGCAGGCAGGTCGTGGCTTCACCGACCCGTTGCACGAGCGCGCCTCCACCGTGGTCGCACACGCCGAGGCACGGGCTCGGGTGGCGCGTCGCGTCGTCGAGGCCGGCATCGGTGAGCACGGCGTCGATGGCCGCCGTGCCGAACAGCCGGCACGCGATGTCGTCGCACACGCGCACCACCGTCGGGTTCGCCGGCCGCTCCAAGGCGAACAGGTCGTAGAACGAGGCCACGCCGTAGGCCTCGGCCGGCGGCACGCCCAACGCATCGGCCAGCAGGTTGAGGGCACCCGGGCTGACCCAGCCGGCCGCCTGCTGGAGTGCGTGCAGCGCGGGCAGGAGCAGATGGCGGCGGGCGGCGGCACGGTGCGGGCCGCCCAACGTGAGCCGCTCCCCCACCGTCACCACCGACGGGCCGACTGCGGCGATCACGCGCTCGACCGCGGCGCGCTCGGCGTCATTGGCGAGGTCCGGCCCCACGTGGAGGTCCATCAGTGCGCGCCGGTCAGCTTGTCGACCCGGATGGCGGTGGCCTTGAACTCGGAGGTGCCCGACTTCGGGTCCCAGGCGTCGACGGTGAGCACGTTGACGTCGGCGTCGTCGGCGAAGTGGAACGTCGTGAACGCCAGCCCTTCGGGCAGTTCGCCGCGGACCGCCACGGTCATCTCGATGGAACCGCGACGCGAGCTGACCCGGACGCGCTCACCCTCGGCGACCCCGAGCCGCGCCGCATCCACCGGCGCCAGGTCGAGCGCGCGACCGCGCCTGATCGGCGGGTCGTACGCCCCGGTCTGCACGCCGGTGTTGTACGAGTCGAGCGTGCGACCCGTGGTGAGTCGCAGCGGGTAGTCGTCGGTGAGCTCGTCGAACGGCGGGACCCACTCGGTGGGCGAGAACGGCGCCCGGCCACCCTCGACCGGGTCGCACCACAGGCGCTCGTGCAGCAGGCGCGAGCCCGGGTGATCGTCCGTCGGGCAGGGCCACTGGAGCCCGCCCGACGCCTCGATGCGGTCGTAGCTCATGCCGGCATGCACGGGCGACAGCGTACGCAGCTCCTCCCAGGCGGATACGGCGGTGACCGTCCCCCAGTCGGCGCCGAGGCGCCCGGCCAGGTCGACGATCACGTCGAGGTCGTCGCGCGCCGCGCCGGGCGGCGACACGGCTCGCCGCACCCGCTGCACGCGCCGCTCGGAGTTGGTCACGGTCCCCTCTGTCTCGGCCCAGGCCGCGGCGGCGGGCAGCACCACGTCGGCCAACTCGGCGGTCCGCGTCAGCATCACGTCCTGCACCACGAGCACGTCGAGGCCCTCGAGCAGCCGGCGCGCCCGGGTGCCGTCGGCCTCCGAGTCGGCCGGGTTCTCGCCGATCACGTACAGGGCGCGCAGCTCACCCTCCTCCATCGCCTCGAACATGCGGCTCAGGTGGCGCCCCGGCACGGTCGACAGCGGCACGCCCCACGACGCCTCGAACCGCCGCCGCACCGTGTCGTCGGCCACCGGTTGGAAGCCCGAGAAGCGGTCCGGGATGGCACCCATGTCGCCACCGCCCTGCACGTTGTTCTGGCCGCGCAGCGGCGCCACACCCGAGCCGGGCCGACCGACGTGTCCCGTGAGCAGCGCCAGGTTGATGAGCGCCAGCACGTTGTCGACCGCGTTGTGGTGCTCGGTGATGCCGAGGGTCCAGCACAGCTGTGCCGTGGGCGCCGTGGCGTAGGCGTGGGCGAGCTCCCGGATGGCGTGGCCGGGCACGCCGGTGATCTGCTCGGCGCGCGCCAGCGTGTACGGCTCGACGGCGGCGGCGTACGCCTCGAACCCCTCGGTGGCCCGGGCGATGAACTCGCGGTGCTGGAGACCGGCGTGGATGATCTCGCGACCGACCGCATTGGCCAGCGCGATGTCGGACCCGACGTTCAGCCCGAGCCAGGCATCCGCCCATGCGGCCGACGACGTGCGCCGGGGGTCGATGCACCACAACCGCGCGCCGCGGCGCAGGCCCTTGAGGACGTGGTGGAAGAAGATGGGGTGCGCCTCACGCGCGTTCGACCCCCAGAGCAAGACGAGGTCCGTCTCCTCCGCATCGACGTAGGAGCTGGTCCCCCCGCCGGCACCGAACACGGTCGCCAGACCGACGACGCTGGGGGCGTGTCAGGTCCGGTTGCAGGAGTCGATGTTGTTCGTGCCGATGACGGCCCGAACGAACTTCTGCGCGATGTAGTTCATCTCGTTCGTGGCCTTGGAGCAGCTGAAGAGCCCGAACGCGTCGGGGCCGTGGGCGTCGCGCACCCGCCGGAATCCGGCGGCGGCCCGTCCGAGCGCCTCGTCCCACGTGGCGCGGCGCAGCACCCCGGCGTCGCGCACGAGCGGCTGGGTCAGTCGCGGACGGCTCATGGGACGCGCTCCTCTCGGGCGGACGGAATCCGCGGCTCACCACTACTACCAAAGGTGGGGACGCTGTGCCGGTCCGGAGACCGCCGCCCTCGCTCCGGCCGCCCACACGACGCCGGCCGGCGGTCCGCCGATAGCATCCTGGAAGACACCCGACGGAAGGACCGACTGCTCGTGAGCAGCCACAACGACCGGCGGGGGCCGGCGGGAAGCAGCATCTGGCGTCGCGTGGGCAGCGTCGCCGCCATCGCCCTCGTGGCCACCACCGCCAGCCTCGCCCACGCCAATCCCGCCTCGGCGGCGTGCTCCTCGACGCCGAGCACCGACTCGTCGGCCGGGGTGGGTCCGCTCGGCCCGGCCGGGTTCATCGGCGACTCGACCGGCATCGGCATGATCGAGCTGGGCAACATCGTCGGCCAGCTGCGCGCCGCAGGATGGGGACCCGTCCGGGCCAGCGCCATCTGCGGCGGACGCACGCAGGGCACCACCCAGTTCTCCGGCCTCACGACGGTCGCCCAGTGGCGCAGCGACGGCTTCGACCCCCAGCTGTTCGTCGTGGCCCTCGGCTCGAACGACGTCGGGTTCTGCGAGGACCGCGTCGCCGACTGCCGGGCCGGCATCGACGGCATGCTCCGCGCCATCGGCGGCGACCGCCACGTGGTGTGGCAGAACATCAGCCACCCCCGGCCCACCTGGGAGACGGCGTGGAACCAGGCGCTGGCCGGCGCCGCCTCGGTGACCCCCCTGATGGTCGTGGCCGACTGGTTGTCGGCCGTCAACGCCAACCCTGCGCTCACCACCTGGGACCGGGTCCACGCCGCCGACGGGCCCGCGTACGTGCTGCGATCAAAGATCGCCGTCGACGCCGCCACCCGCTGGAAGCAGTCGAACTCGTCCGCCGCTCCGGCGCCCACACCCACCCCGGTGGGCACGCCCGTCGGGTTCGAGCCGCTGGCGGTGCCGCGACGCGTGGTCGACACGCGCTCCGGGACGGGCGGCGTGCGGTTGGTGGCCCGCGCCACGCTGACGGTCGACCTGACGGGCGTGCTGCCGGCGGGCAGCACCGCGGCCGCCGTGAACCTCACGGTCGACGGCGCCGCCGGTCCCGGCTTCCTGACCGCATGGGGGTGCGACGGGCCCGCGCCGACCGTGTCGTCGCTCAACTACCCGGCCCGGTCGCCCCGGGCGGCCCACGCCGTCGTCACCCTGGCCGCCGGGAAGTTCTGCCTCACGAGCCTGGTGGCGACCGACGTGGTCGTCGACGTGTTCGGCTCGTACGGCGCCGACGCCCAGCTCCGCTTCAACGCCAGCGAGCCGCAGCGGCTGCTCGACACGCGCACGGTCAGCGGCGGGGCCGTGGTGCCGGCCCGCACGGTCACCGAGGTCACCCTCCCGGCCGCGTTCGGCGCCGTGCAGGCCGCCGCGCTCAACCTGACGGCCACCGACGCGCAGGGCCCGGGCTACGTCGCCGCCTACCCCTGCGGTGGGACCGTGCCCACGGTGTCGGCGGTGAACGTCGACTCGTCCGCTCCGCGGGCCAACCTCGTCCAGGTCGCCGTCGGTGTTTCAGGTCGGGTCTGCCTGTTCAACCTCACCCCCATGCACCTCGTCGTCGACCTGGCCGGCGTCTATGGCACCACGGGGCTGCGCTACCAGGCCGCAGCACCCGTGCGGCTGGTCGACACCCGCGTCGGTACCGGCGGCTGGCTGGGTGCCCCGGCGTCCTTCCAGCCCGTCGCCGTGCCGGTGGTAGCCGGCGCGGCGGCCGTCACCTTGACGGCGACGGTCAGCGGACCGTCGGGCTCGGGCTTCCTCACCGCCTACCCGTGCGCCGCCGAGCGGCCCACAGCCTCCAACCTCAACTACGGCGACGGGGAGAGCGTCGCCAACGGAGTGCTCGCTGGTCCCGCCAGCTGCCTCGCCACCAAGTCCCGCGCCCAACTCGTGGTCGATCTGACCGGCTGGTGGGTGGCGTGACCGAAGGCCGCCGCCTGGCCTACGAGCCCGCGATCGACGGCATCCGGGCGGTCGCCGTCGTGGCGGTGCTCTGCTTCCACGGGGGCTTCGCCTGGGCTCAGGGCGGCTTCCTCGGTGTGTCGGTGTTCTTCACGTTGTCGGGCTTCCTGATCACGTCGTTGCTGCTGGCCGAGCACGACGCCACGGGCACCATCCGGCTGCGGGCATTCTGGGGTCGACGCCTGCGCCGGCTGCTGCCGGCGTCCCTCGTGTGTCTGGCGGGCGTGGCCCTGCTCGTCGCCACCGATGTGCTGCCGAGCTTGTCGACCTTCCGCGGCGATCTGCTGGGAGCGCTGGCCGACGTGGCCAACTGGCGCTTCTACGCCAGCGGTCAATCGTACGGCCAGCTGTTCCAGCGGCCGTCGCCCCTCCAGCACTTCTGGTCGTTGGCCATCGAAGAACAGTTCTACGTCGTGTTCCCGCTGCTCGTGTGGCTGGTGGTGGCCCGCCTGCGCCGGTCTCGCACGCTGCTGACCGTGGTGCTCGGGGCGGCCTGGCTCGGGTCGCTCGCCGCCAGCGTCGCACTCGGCGGCCACGATCCCGACCTCGTGTACCAGGCCACGTTCACCCGGGCCGCCGAGCTCCTCACCGGCGCCATCGGCGCCCTCGTCGTCTCGAGCCGGTCGGCGAAGGTGTCCGAGCCCTCGCCGCGGGCCGACCGCCTCGTCGGCCTCGCTGGAGCCGGCGCACTCGGCGGCGTCGTCGGCCTCTCCTACGCCACCCGTCAGGCCGACACCTGGCTGTACCGCGGCGGCCTCACCGCCTTCAGCCTGATCTCGTTGACGTTGGTGCTGGGCGCCCGCCGGCCGAGCCCGGTGCGCACGCTGCTGGCGCTGCCCCCGCTCGTGTGGATCGGGCGGATCTCCTACGGCCTGTACCTGTACCACTGGCCCGTGTTCCTGGTGCTCGACGGCCAGCGCACCGGCCTCGACCGGTGGCCCCTGTTCGCCGTGCGTCTCGCCGTCACGTTCGCCATCGCGGCCACCTCGTACGCCCTCGTCGAGCAGCCGGTGCGGCACGGTCGCCTGGTGCGGGGCCCGCGAGCCTGGATCGGCGCCCCCGTGAGCCTCGCCACGTTGGCGGCGGGCGCCCTCGTCATCCCGGTCGGGCTGTCGGCGGGGTGGGCCTCGACGCCCGTGCGTCCGCCCATCGACCTCGTGGCCGTGCGCGATCTCGGGTCGACGACGACCACCCCGGCGGCAGCCGCGCCTGCCGGCACCATGCCCGAGCCCGGCCCGGCCGCACCGACGCCGACGGCCCCGACGACCACCACGCCGGCGTCGCTCGGCCGGCCGGCGCGCGTCCTGCTCGCCGGCGATTCGACCGCCAACGCGTTGGTGCCCGGCCTGACGGCGTGGGGCGACGACACGGGCCTCGCCTCCGTCGACCCCCGCGGCGTGAAGATCGGCTGCGGCTTCGTACCCGACGGTCGCGACAAGGTCGGGCCGAAGCCCCGCGACCTCGCGGGACCCTGCGGCGACGTGCTGCGCAGCCTCGAACGCGCCGCCGCCGACAGCGACGCCGACATCGCCGTCATCGTCGACGGGCCGTGGGAGGTCACGGACCACCAGGCCCCCGGCGACCAGTGGCGAATGCCGGGTGATCCACAGTTCGATCAGCGCATGCTGGCCGCGCTCGGTCGCA
>JANPGL010000648.1:0-2933 GCA_031423915.1 Actinomycetes bacterium
GGTCACCAGCAGCAGCCGGCGCAGCGCACGGCCGTGCACCGCCGCGTCGAACAGACCGGCGAGCCGATGCCCGCCGGCCCGCGCCGCCGCCGCGGCCCGGGCCGCGGTCGGACGCGTCTCGGGCAGGCGGACGATGGCCGCGATGCCGTTCACCGCGGCGATGATGCCGGCGATCGTGAACGGCAGGGTCGGGTGCACGCTGGCCAGGCCACCGATGGCCGGGCCGATCACGAAGCCCACGCCGAACGCCGCGCCGAGCATGCCGAGCAGCCTTGGCCGGTCCTCCGGCGAGGCGAGGTCGGTGACCGCGCCCTGGGCCACCGACACGCTGGCGCCCGAGGCCCCATCGAGCGCCCGGGCGAAGAACAGCATCGGCAGCGACCCCGCCGCCGCCGTCAGGAAGCTGCCCGCCGCCGTGCCGAACAGGGACAGCACGATCACCGGCTTGCGGCCCACCCGGTCGGACAGGCGGCCCAGCACCGGGGCGAACAGGAACTGCGCCAGCGAGAACGTCGAGAACAGCAGGCCGGCCGTGAAGCCCGACGCGCCGAACCGCTTGGCGTAGAGCGGCAGGATCGGCGCCACGATCCCGAACCCGATCAGGTCGATGGCGACGGTCGTCCAGATCGTCCAGTACCCCGGTGGGAACCGGGGTTTCGATCGATCGTCGGTGGCGCGGGTGCGGAGCACGGGCGCCAAGTATCGACGGTTCCGGCGGGCGCCGTCAGGTCGACGGGCGGACCGTGGTGCCCGCCTTGGTGGTCTCGACGATCCACCCGGCACTCTGGAGCTCGGCCCGCAGTGCGTCGGCGGCGGCGAAGTCCTTGGCCGCACGGGCCGCGTCGAGCGCCGCGGCCTTGGCCGTGACGTCGGACGGCACCTCGTCGCCCCCTGCCACGAGCACCAGGCCCACGGCGGAGGTGGCCTCGATCACCGCGTTGACGAACGACGCCGCCGTGACCAGGTCGCCGGCGTCGAGTGCGGTGTTGGCCCTGGTGACGGCATCGAACAGGCCGGCCATGGCGCCGGGGGTGTCGAGGTCGTCGTCCATCCGGGTGCGGAAGCCGGCCAGCACGGCGGCGTCCGGTCCGACGGACGGCAGGCCCGCCTGGGCGGCCCGCCTCGCCAGAGCATCCAAACGGCCGACGGCCTTCTGCGCGGCGTCCACCGTCTCGGGCGTCACTGCGAACGGCGAGCGGTAGTGGGCCTGCAGGAGCACCATGCGGAACGCTCGCGGGTCGACGCGGTCGATGAGGTCGAGCAGGTTCGTGAAGTTGCCCAGGCTCTTCGACATCTTCTCGCCCGTGGGATCGACGATGAACCCGTGGTGCATCCAGTGGTTGGCGAACCGCCGACCCAGCGCCACCGCCTGGGCCCGCTCGTTCTCGTGGTGCGGGAACTTCAGGTCCTGCCCGCCGCAATGCAGGTCGAAGCCCTCGCCGAGCAGATCGAGCGACATGACCACGCACTCGGTGTGCCATCCGGGCCGACCGTCGCCCCACGGGGACGGCCAGCTCGGCTCGCCCGGCTTGGCCACCTTCCACAGCGCGAAGTCGGCCGGGGACCGCTTGTTGTCGGCGCCCACCAGCTCGCGGTCACCGCCGCCCGCCAGCATGTCCTCCAGCTTCTGATGGACGAGCAGGCCGTAGTCCTCCACCGTGGCGACGCTCAGGTAGACGCCGTCGTCGGTCGTGTAGGCGCGGCCGATGTCGACGAGCTGACCGATCATGGCCACCATCTGCTCGACGTAGGCGGTGGCGTGGGGGACGTCCGTCGGGCGCTCGAAACCCACGGCGTCCATGGCCTGCCACCACACCGCCTCGCACGCGAGCGCGATCTCGACGGAGTCGCGACCCTCTCGGTTGGCGCGGGCGATGATCTGGTCGTCGATGTCGGTGATGTTGGAGACGAGTCGCACCTCGAGCCCGGTCCAGGTCAGGTACCGGCGAAGGATGTCGTACGTGACCGTGGCCCGGCCGTGCCCGATGTGGGGCGGGCCGTACACCGTGGGCCCGCAGAGATAGATGCTCACCTTGCCGGGCTCGCGTAGCGCGAGCTCACGTACCGAACCGGTGGCGGAATCGAACAGGTGGAGCACGGCCGGGAATCCTAAGACACGCGTCATCCGGGACGTCGGGCCGTTCCGTAGAGCAGGTGTCACCCCTGACCCGACTGGGTAGGGGTTCCGCCTACACCTCTGAGGAGCCCTACATGCGTCGTCGTACCCTCTTGGCCGGGTTGGCCGCTCTGGCCGGCACCGTCGGCCTCATCGCGCCCAGCGCCGCCACGGCCACCACCCCGACCACTCAGGCCACCGTCACCATCGTCCACGGCATCCCCGGCGCCAACGGTTTCCCCGTCGACATCTACGCCGGCGGCTCGAAGATCCTCTCGTCGATCCCGTTCGGCTGGGTGATCACGTTCAAGGTGCCCGCCGGCTCCTACGACCTGGCGATCCGCGGCGCCGGCGCCGACCCCACGTCGGCTCCCGTGCTCGCCGGTACCGTCCCGTTCGCGGCCGGCACCCACACCAACGTGCTGGCCAACCTGACGGCCGACGGCAAGCCCACCGTGTCGGTGTTCGCCAATGACCTGACCCCCACGGCCAAGGGCAGCGGCCGCGTCACGGTCGCCCACGCCGCCGCAGCCCCCGCCATCGACGTAGTGGCCAACAACGCCCTGCGCATCGTCAAGGGCGCGGCCAACGGCGACGAGGCCATGCTCGAGGTGCCGTCGGCCCGCTACGAGCTGAAGCTCACGCTCCCCGGGCAGGACGCCGGCGTCTACTACACCGCCTACAAGGTCAAGGAAGGCGTCAACACCGTGTTCTTCGCCATCGGCGACATCAGCGGTCGCTTCACGGTGGTCCCGCTCGAGATCCCCGTCGGCACGAAGTAACCGAACCCCCCGCTGCTGGTCGGGCCCCGGCCCTG
>JANPGL010000649.1:0-2497 GCA_031423915.1 Actinomycetes bacterium
GGGCCAGGGCCACCTGCGCCTGCGCCGGCGCGTCGCCGGCGGCGCGGGCGAGCGTCGCGGCCTCGTCGAGCGCGGGTGCCACCTCGTCGCCGAGTTCCGCCAACGACAGGATGCGACCGAGGCGGGCCAGGGCCCTGGCCACCAGGCTCGGCTCGTCGAGCCGCCGCGCTGCGTCGAGCGCCCGTCGGGCCAGTCGGGCGCCCTCCGCCGGCGCGCCCGCGCTCACCATCGCGTCGGCGGCGCGCGACGCCACGTCGATCTGCAGGCGCAGCGCCACCGCCTCGTCGTCGCCCGAGGCTCTCGGGGCGACCGCCGGCGTCAGCGTCGGGTCATGCGTCAACACGGCGTGCTCGAGCTGCCGGAAGGCGGCGGTGGGCGACAGACCGTGCTCGTCGCGCAGCCGGCGTTCGGTGCGACGCAGCGCCTCGAGGGCGTCGAGTTGGTGGCCGGTGGCATAACGGGCGCGGGCGAGCGCCATGGCGAGACGCTCGCTCGACGGGCGCGCCGCGGCCGCCGCCTCGAGGTCGACCAGCACGTCGCGTTGGCGGCCGGCGGCGACGAGTGCGTCGAACCGGTCCTCCTCGGCCAGGTGGCGGCGGCCGGTCAGCCGCTCGATCTCGGCGTCCAGGAAGGGTGCCGGACCGAGCCCGGCGAACGGCTCACCGCGCCACAGGCCGAGGGCGCGGGCGGCCAGGTCGGCGACGGCCAGCGGGTCCGGGGTGGCGTGTGCCTCGGCCACGAGTGCCTCGAAGCGGTCGACGTCGCCGGCCACGTCGGTGCGGACGAGGGCGTAGCCCTGGCGTTCGCGCCGCACCGAGTCGGCGGCGGGGCCGAGCGCGGCGCGCAGCCGGCTGACGGCCACCTTCAACGCCGCCCCCGATCCGTCCCGGTCCTCCCACACGTCGTCCCGGAGCCGGTCGTCGGCTACCGGCCGGCCGGCGGCAAGGAGGAGGCGACAGAACAGGAGCTGGGTACGGGCGCCGCCGAGCGGCACCGGTCGGCCGTCAACGCACACCTCGAGCGGCCCGAGCACGCCCACCTCGATCAGGGCACCCACGGCTCCGCAATGTAGCGGTGCGCTGCGTGGCGGCCGTGGCCCTGGGGAGCAGGGCCGGGGTCCGCCACCCCGGCCCTTTCCCCACTCACCATGATGGACTCACCACTTCTGGTTGCCGTCGGCGTGCCCTCAAGACATCCGCACGGCGTCGGCGCCGCGGTTGCGCATGTCTTGACTGCCGGTCGCTCACCGGATGTGGAAGCCCGACCGACAGGAACGGTGTCGACGGATCGCCCCCCGTCGACCGCAGGAGGTGGGGTCGCGGAGCTTCGAGCCCCGCTGGCGCTCCGGCGCCGCACGCGGCCCCACCTCCTGTCTCCCACCCGTGGCTAGAGCGGTGGGACCCCGGGCACCTCGCCGCTCAGCACGACCGACAACCGCGGTCCTTCGAGGGCTCGCTCGCCGAACACGTCGAGGGCGGTCGCGCGCACGTCGTCGTCGAGCGAGGCGGCGCCCGTCCACACGATCACCCCGCCAGCGGCCGGCACCGGCAGATCCCGCAGCGCGTCGACGAGTGCGTCCCAGTTGCGGCCGAACCACGTGGGCAGCGAAAGGTCGTCGCCGCACGAGGCCAGGAACCCGTGCTTGGTGGCGACGCCGGTCGTGTCGAGGTGCCATGCCGCCAGGCCTCGGGCGCGCAGGGCAGCCACGAGCGTGCCGGCCAACGCGCCGTCGGGCGCACCGGCGTACACGCCGGCCGGGCGACTGCCGTCGACCAGCACGGCCAGCCGGCCGAGCGTGCCGCTCACGGCACGACCAGCCGGAACGAGGCGTAGTGGTCGTCGGTGTAGTAGCGCTCGCCGGCCTGCCCGGCGATGATGCGCCGAGCGCCGCGGTCGGGGGAGCCGGGCGTCTCCACGGTGTACTCGTGGTAGTAGCCGTCGGCCTTGCGCGGCAGGATGCGCTCCCTGTTCTGGAAGACGACGCCGTCCTGGTCGTAGGGGAACGGACCCCCACTCTCGATCAGGGCGAGGGTGGCGCGCCCTTCGCGCGGCAGCGCGCTGGCGCTGATGCTGGCCATGCCCTTCGGCGCCGTGCCGGCCGTGGTCGAGGCCTTCGGCACGGTGGGCGACACCTTGGCGGTCGACGACGAACCCGCCTTGGCGGGGGTCGACGAGCCGGCTGCGGCCCGGGTGGTGCCGGCGCCGGCGAGGGTGGCGACCGTGCCGGTGCCGGCCTCCGGCACCGGGTCCTGGACGGCCCGGCGCGAGCTGGCGATGACGAGGAGCACGGCGAGCAGCGCGCCGACGCCCAGGACGATGTAGGCGATCGGGTTCCTCTTGCGCACGGCCGCCGAGGCTACGTCAGGCGGCCATCGCCTTCCCGGCCGGGGCCGCCCCGCGGGCGGCGTCGACCGTGGCGCGGGCACCCTCGGCGAGCGGGGTGGGCGCCAAGCCGAAGGTGCGCTCGGCGGCGCTCGAGTCGAGGACCCAGTCGCTC
>JANPGL010000650.1:0-2756 GCA_031423915.1 Actinomycetes bacterium
ACCAGCAGCACCAGCCCGGCGGCCGATGCGGCGGCCGCCACGGCCCTCACGACCCCACCCGACGGGCGGGCCGGACGGGCGGCTCCGATCGCATGCCCGGCCGCCACAGCGGTCGGACGCGCGGCCCGCCGAGCTCATCGGGCGCCGCCACCTCGACCACCTCGCCGACGCGCCGGCGGCCGTCGTCGCCGCGCACCACGTGCACGACCACATCGAGCGAGGCGTGCACCTGTTCCCGCACGGCGGCCAGCGGCAGCGCCGACGCGCCCAGCAGCACCATCGTCTCGACGCGTCGCAGGGCGTCGAGCGGGCCGTTGGCGTGGCACGTGGCGAGCGAGCCGTCGTGCCCGGTGTTGAGCGCCTGCACCAGGTCGAGCGCTTCTGCGCCGCGCACCTCGCCGATCACCAGCCGATCGGGACGCATGCGCAACGCCGCACGCACCAGGTCGCGCACCGTCACCTCGCCCAGGCCGTCGCTCGACGGGCGCCGGGCCTCGAGCCGCACGACGTGGTCGCCGGGCAGCGCCAGCTCGCACGCGTCCTCGATGGTGATCACCCGCTCGTCGGGCGGCACCTGCTCGCCGAGTGCGTTCAGCAACGTGGTCTTCCCGACACTCACATTAGCCAGGCGCTCGCCAGCCTCAGTCGGGGCCGCCCCTCTGCAGTGTGCCCGAGCCACTGTCCTCCGAACCAACCTCGGAGCTTCGCCGCTCGTCCTTGCGGACCCGCCCGTCGCCGCGCCGACGACCCGAGCGAACCGTACCGAGGGCACCGCCGGGAACACCTCGTTCGCTCGACGGCCGGAGCCGCGCCAAACGCGGACAGGCTGGTCGCGCGCGTGGCGCGGTCCTACCGCTCGGCGCGCTGCGATGTGCCGGTGATCCCGGGTGCGCTGGAAGGGCCGCACTGCAGTGCCCGGCTACCAGTTCGGGGGGCGTTGTTTCGAGCGGTGATATCGGGTGCACGGTGTCTCCATTCGGGTGCCCGGAACGCGATCAATGCGCTACCGCATCGGTGCTACAACGTCCCTGCCGACGAGGTCGAACGCAACCCGACCTACTACACACAAGCGCAGGCCGACCGACTGCTCGCGGCGTCCGGGGTGCAGGTCGTGAACGGTCGCGCCGACCGCGGCCGCAAGTTGGTCTGGATCGAGCAGCGTTGGAGGATCGGTGCATAGACGGCCGCGCTGACGGGCAGTGCCCGAGAGTGCGCCGGCTACAGGCTGCCGATCGAGTCGAGCGCAGCCTCCAAGGTCGCCACGGTCAACGACCGCCCAGTCGACGGAACCAGCTCGTTGTACGCGTACCCGATCGCCAGACGCAGCACCGTCGGAGAGCGACCCGCCACCAGCGCCACCTCCTCGGCAGTCCCGCCGAGCGCGGCCACGCCGTGCACCACGCGGGCGAGCTGCAGTATCTGATCGCTCAACGGCTCAGCAGACACGCCGCATGTCTAGCCGGTCCGGAGCGCCACCGGCCGCGCGCAGCGCTTACAGGTCGAGCCCGTGCACGAGGTCAACGATGAACACGGCGCTCCTAATCGACACGGCATCGACCCACGTTCCCAGGTACGCCGCGACCAGGACGGCCACCGGCCCCCCCAACATCAGGCCGAGCGCGACATCGTTCGCGCCGTTGTTCCGCCAGATCAGCACGAACTCCCGCCAGCCAGCGCGCACGGCAGCGACGACCCCGACGGTCCCCGTCGCGACAGATCCAGCGGCCCCGGTGATCTCGAGATGTGCCGCGGTACCAGGCGCTACGCACCCTTGTCGATCGAACGTATGTTCGGTACGGTCAGGACATGGCACGCGAGATCGACATCTTGAAGACCCGACTCGAGAACACCCGCCGATCCACGGAGATGCTCCGACCGCACACGACAGTCACGTTCAGCCGGGAGGAGATCATCGACCTGCTCGACCTCCTCCTGGCGCTCAGCGACCAGGTGCGCGGACGGGGTGCGTCGGCGGCGTAGCTGGTCAACGCTGTTGAGCCCAGACGACCACAGCCACGAGGAGCAGCGCACCCAAGGTGAGATTGAGCGCGAGCAGCAGCACGATCGGTCACCCTTTCTTCGGCGGCGCCTCGACCCGACGACTTGAGCGGCAGGTAGCGGCATGCTTGCTAGTCGAGCGGTTCGGCGCCGTCTCGATGGTCGTAGAGGTACGTCAGATCGGTAACCGCGATGACCCGGCACACGATGGATGACGCGTTCACCACAGCGAGGGTGCTGCCAGCCGCTATCGCGGCGCTGCGACCGGAGAGCAACGCACGGAGCCCCCACGATCCCATGAACGTCACGCTCGACAGGTCCACCTCGATCCGGACGCCAGGTGCCGCCACGCCGATCAAGGCTGTTTCCAAGGCCGACGCCTCGTCAACGTCGATGTCACCTGAGACCTTCACGGTCTCGGTCCGCATAAGGGCGTCGGCATTCGTTTCGCTGCATGGCATGGATCGATCCTCGATTCGGTCTTCCCCTCAGGACCTGACAGCCCTCGCATCCGTCTTGTACCCCGGCAGCCCCTCGCAAAGGGTTAAGACCCGCGGGTTACCGCCGTTCGGGTGAACCTTGAGAGTTGTGTAACGCGCGTGGGCCTCCTCCGTGCCACGCACTCGTCGGCCCGAGCTCGACGGGACGCGCCGCAGCCCCGTCCGCGGGCGGTGGACGGGGCTGCGTGGGTCCGCACCCGCCATGGAGCGCATCGACCCAGGGGAGCACTCTTGTCGCAGGACTCGGGGGCAACGCAA
>JANPGL010000651.1:0-2695 GCA_031423915.1 Actinomycetes bacterium
CGTCAACCCCAGAGAGTTGGTCACGGTGACGTTGAGCTGAAGGTACGAGTAGCCGTCGTGCGCCGGCGCCACGAAGCTGCCGGCGCGGGCGTCGGGCAGCAGCCCGACCGGGTTCACGTGGGCGTGGCACGTCGTGTTCGGCTGCGCGCAATGCCGCATGACGGGCTCGACCGTGTAGTGCAGCGGCTGGCCGCCCGGGTCCGTGGCGGCGATGTCGTAGGTGATGGTGTCCCCGGCCAGGAAGCCGACGGTGCCGACCGACGTGGTGACGGCGTCCACGACCGGCGGCGCGCCGGCCAAGATCGTGCGCGTCGACGTGGCCTGCCGACCCGTCGAATCGGTGACGCGCAGGCTGACGACGATCGTGCCCGGCGACGAGTAGACGCGTGACGACGTGGCGCCCGTCGTCTCGAACGTGCCGTTGCCGTCCAGGTCCCACGCGTACGACGCCACGGTGGCCGGTGCCACCGCCGTCGAGGTGCGGGCGTCGAACGACACGGCCAACGGCACGGCGCCCGACGACGGCGTCGTCGAGAACGAGGCGCTCGGCAGGTTGCCGGCGCCGATGCGGTACAGGCCCGGGCCGCGGCCGATCGAACCGTCACCGATGTCGAGCACGTAGAGATCGCCGTTCGGCCCGCGCTGCATGGCCACGGGCGAGATGTTGCTCGCCACCGGCACCAGCTGATCGTGGGCGAGCGTCGCCGGGTCGCCGCCGCCGCCCTGGAGCGCGGCGGGTAGCGCCCACAGGCACTGGCGGCTGTAGTCGCCGAAGACGTAGGCGCCGGTGAGCCCCGACGGCCACGACTGCGTCACGAACGAACCGCCGGTGACCGACGAGCCCGGGTCGGTCGTCAGGCAGCCCGACGAGGTGTACATGTTCCAGCCGGCGCCGTAGTGCCCGTAGGCGAGCAGGGGCGACACCAGCGGGCTGATGGCGCTCTTCGTGCCGATCGACGAGGCCTGCGTCGTCGAGAGCGTGGTGCACAGGTTGAAGGTGCGGGCCCCGACGAACTCCCAGTTCGACGTGTCGCCCTCGTAGCAAGGCCAGCCGAAGTTGGGGACCTTGCCGGTGGACAGGTCGTAGCGCGACACCTCCTCACGGGCGCCCGCGCCGACGTCGCCGATCCAGATCTCGCGCGTGCCGGGTCGGAAGTCGAACCGGAACGGGTTGCGCGTGCCGATGACCACGATCGGGTCGTCGCCGGCCACGCCGTTGTTCACGAGCGGGTTGTCGGCCGGGATGCTGCCGTCCCGGGCGATGCGCAGGATGGCGGCGTCCCACGGCGAGTAGCCGTCGTTCACCGTCGAGCGGGCGCTCTGCGCCTTGAGCGAGCCGCCCTCGGCGCCGGGCTGCTGCATGACGCCGCCACGGCCGCCCTGACCCGGCGTCGACGAGGGATCACCGCAGGGGTTGCGCGGCACACCGGCGACGCCGGTGGTGCCGCCGAGCTGGCCGTAGTCGATGGTGTTGAAGCTCGAGCCGTCGCCGGCGCCGGCGTAGAGGTAGCCGTCGGGGCCGAACAGCAGCGTGCCGACCGTGTGCCCGGGGAACTGCTCGCACCAGCCGCCGGCGGGGCCGGGCTGGAGGAGCACCTGCTCGGGACCGTCGGCCACGCCCGACGCGTTCACATGGAAACGGCTGATGCGGGCCGAGACCGGGCAACCGTCGGCCATGCCGTCGGGGGGCGAGGGGCAGCCGTCGCCGCCCGCTGCCCCACCCCAGCGCGGCACCGGCGCGCCCACCTCGAACGGGTTCTTGTCGAACGTGTAGAGCACGTACACGTAGCGGTTCGTCGGGTCGGTCGCCGAGTAGCCCGGGTCGAGTGCCAGACCGGTGAGGCCCCGATCCCAGTAGTCGTGGACCATGGTGCGCACGTCGATCGACACGGTCGAACTGGTGGCGCCAGCGCCCGCGTACACGAGCACGCGACCCGACTTGTCGGCCACGAAGATCTTGCCGTCGGGCGCCAGCGCGAAGTTGACGGGCACGGTCGGCCACGTCCCGAACGAGCGCAGGACCGGCTCGGCCACCAGGCCGGGCACCACCACGCAGGGCTGGCTCGTGACACCGCACGGGTTGGCCGCCACCGCCGCAGGGGCGTTGCGGTTGACCACCGCCAGGCCCAGCCCGAGCACCATCGCCACCCCGGCAATCCGCGCCGTCCTACCCATGTTGCTGCCTCCCTGACCGCCGACCGGTACGTCAAGGGATCGGCAAACCAGACGGGTTCTTGAGGAGGCGCACGGGCCGCCCGGGCGCCGGTTGTCACACGGCGGCGGACATCCGGCGGCGGTGCTCGACCGGGCTGACGCCGTGGGCCCGCTTGAACGCCGTGCTCAACGCGAACGGCGTCCCGTAGCCGACCTGGCGTGCGACGCTGCCGACGGTGCCGTCGGGATCGCGCAGCAGGTCGGCGGCTAGCGCCAGCCGCCACGCGGTCAGGTACGTCATGGGCGGTTCGCCGATGAGCTCGGTGAACCGCCGGGCGAACAGGGCCCGCGACACGCGCACCCCGGCGGCCAGCGACGCCACCGTCCACGAGTGCGCCGGATCGTCGTGCATGAGGCGCAGCGCCGCGCCGACCACCGGGTCGCCGGACGCCCGGAACCAGGCCGGCGCCTCGGCGCCCTGGGCGGTCAGCCAGCGGCGCAGGCTGTCGATGAGCACGAGGTCGAGCAGGCGGTCGAGCAC
>JANPGL010000652.1:0-3218 GCA_031423915.1 Actinomycetes bacterium
GGCTGCCGCGCCCCCGTTGCGCGTCCGGGGCTCACAACCCCGTCACACCCCCGGCGTACACCGGCGGCATGCTGCTGCCGACGTCGTGTGCCGGGTGCGCCGCCCCGGGGTTCCGTTTGTGCCCGAGCTGCCGGGGCCACCTGGTGCCCCCGCCTGCGGGCGCGGCCGCCCCGGCGCTGTTCGCCTATCAGGGCGGGGCGGCCGCACTGGTCTCGTCCGCCAAGTACCGGGGTCGCCGCGGGGTGATCGGCGTGTTCGCCGACGAGCTGGCGGCGGCGGTTCGGTCGTGCGGCGCCGTGCCCGCCGTCGTCACGTGGGCGCCCACCGGCCTCCCCCGCCGCCGGGCCCGGGGGTTCGATCAGGCCGAGCTGCTGGCCCGTGGCGTCGGTCGCCGGCTCGGGGTGCCGGCTCGTCGGCTGCTGGTGCGCGTCTCCGGCCCGGCCCAGACCGGCAGGGGTCGTCACGACCGCCTCCTCGGCCCCACCTTCGTGGCCGTCGGTCGCGTGCCCGGTCGCGTGCTGGTGGTCGACGACGTGGTGACCACCGGGGCGACGTTGGCGGCCGCCCGCGCCGCGTTGCTCGTCGGTGGCGCCCACCGGGTCGACGCCTGGGCGGTCGCCGCCACCCCGGCGGGCGAGCGGTCGACCGCAGCGTGACGCGCCACCAGGGGTCGAACGGCCCCGAACCCGGGACGGTCGGCGGTCACCACGTGCGCCGGCGCGGTCCTACGCTCCAGGTGCCGGTCCAGTCCGGGTCGGTCACCAAAACCGGCCGGAGCCCTGGGGCCCGGCCGTACTGGGGGTACGCATGCATGTCATGGTGAGCTGCCGGCACCTCGAGCTCTCGGCTGATCAGCGCCAGCTCGTGGAGCACAAGATCGCCAAGTTGGGTCGGATCGTCGAAGGGATGGAACGGGCGGAGGTGCACTTCACCGAGGAACGCAACCCGCGCATCGCCGAGCGGGAGCTGTGCGAGGTGACCATGGCCGGTCACGGCCAGCAGATCGTGGCCAAGGGCGCGGCGATCGACCCGGTCGCCGCGGTCGACGTGGCGATCGAGAAGCTCGAGCACCAGCTCCTGTCGCTCAAGAGCCGGCTGCTGGCCCGCAAGAACGGCAAGACCCACAAGGAGTCGAGTCCCACGGTCTGAGACGCTCCGGGGTCCGAGGTTCGCTTGGCGGACGCCCGCCGTTCGCCCAGCTCACGCCCGCCGCAGGTCGGTCGCGGGGCCCACCCGGTAGGCTGAGCGGGTCTATGGGAATCCTCGATCGCATCCTGCGCGCCGGTGAGGGCAAGAAGATCAAGGCGCTGGCCGGGCTCGTGCCCGACGTCAACGCGCTCGAACCGGCCATGAAGGCCCTCAGCGATGATGCGCTGCGGGCGAAGACCACCGAGTTCCGTCAGCGGCTCGCCAACGGCGCCGACCTCGACGATCTCCTGATCGAGGCGTTCGCGACCGTGCGCGAAGCGGCGTCGCGGGTCATCGGTCAGCGGCACTTCGACGTCCAGATCATGGGCGGCGCCGCGCTCCACTTCGGCTGGGTGGCCGAGATGAAGACGGGCGAGGGCAAGACCCTCGTGTCGACGTTGCCGGCCTACCTGAACGGGCTCACGGGCAAAGGCGTCCACCTCGTGACGGTGAACGACTACCTGGCCCGGTTCCACGCCGAGTGGATGGGGCGCCTGCACCGCTGGCTCGGCCTCACCGTCGGCCTGGTCCTGCCCGACATCGACGACCCCGCGATCAAGCGGGGCATGTACGCCTGCGACATCACGTACGGCACGAACAACGAGGTCGGGTTCGACTACCTGCGCGACAACATGGCGACGCGGCCCGAGGACAAGGTCCAGCGCAGCCACGTGTACGCCATCGTCGACGAGGTCGACTCGATCCTCATCGACGAGGCCCGCACGCCGCTCATCATCTCGGGCCGGGTGGCCGATGCCGCCAAGCTCTACTACAAGTTCGCCGCCATCTCCCGCAAGCTCCAGCGCGACGTCGACTACGAGGTCGACGAGGAGAAGCGCACCGTGGTGCCCACGGAAGAGGGCATCGAGCGGGTCGAGGCCGAGCTCGGCATCGAGAACCTGTACGACGAGGTCCAGCAGAACCTGGTGCACCAGCTCACCGTGGCCATCAAGGCCAAGGAGCTGTACAAGCGCGACAAGGACTACATCGTCCAGCACGGCGAGGTGAAGATCGTCGACGAGTTCACCGGCCGCATCCTCGAGGGGCGCCGGTGGAGCGAGGGCATCCACCAAGCGGTCGAGGCGAAGGAAGGGGTGAAGATCAAGGAGGAGAACCAGACGCTCGCCACGATCACGCTCCAGAACTACTTCCGCATGTACGACAAGCTGTCGGGCATGACCGGCACGGCCGCCACCGAGGCCGCCGAGCTGATGAGCACCTACGGCCTCAACGTGGTGCCGATCCCGACGAACAAGACGATGGTCCGCATCGACCAGGCCGACCTCATCTACAAGTCGGAGGCCGCCAAGTTCGACGCCGTCGTCGAAGACCTGGCCGAGCGCTACGAGAAGGGCCAGCCGGTCCTCGTCGGCACCATCAGCGTCGAAAAGAGCGAGCACCTCAGTCGTCAGCTGGCCAAGCGCGGCATCCCGCACGAGGTGCTCAACGCCAAGCAGCACACGCGTGAGGCGGCCATCGTCGCCCAGGCCGGCCGGCTCCACGCCGTCACGGTCGCCACGAACATGGCGGGCCGCGGCGTCGACATCCTGCTCGGCGGCAACCCCGACGGTCTGGCGCTGCGCGAGGTCCTGGCCGAGGGCCTCGATCCTGCCGCCGAGGACGGTCAGGCCCGCACGGCCCAGCTGCTCGAGAAGTACACGCAGGAGTGCCGAGCCGAAGGCGACGAGGTGCGCAAGCTCGGCGGGCTCTACGTGCTCGCCACCGAGCGCCACGAGTCGCGCCGCATCGACAACCAGCTCCGCGGTCGGTCCGGTCGCCAGGGCGACCCGGGCGAGAGCCGCTTCTACCTCTCGCTCGACGACGAGCTGATGCGCATCTTCGCCGGTGACCGCGTGAAGTCGCTGATGGAGCGCATGGGCATGCCCGACGGCGAGCCCATCGAGCATCCTTGGGTGACGAAGTCGGTCGAGAACGCGCAAGAGAAAGTCGAAGCGCGCAACTTCGACATGCGCAAGCACCTGCTCGAATACGACGACGTCGCGAATGACCAGCGCAAGGTGATCTATCAC
>JANPGL010000653.1:0-4517 GCA_031423915.1 Actinomycetes bacterium
GGCACGTCGGGCACGGCGTCGCCGACCCGGAGGCGGATCACCGGCCCAGCTCGCGCAGGTGGTACACGAGGTCGTCGCTCCCCCGCCGGCCCCGCAGGCGATGGTCGACCTCGGCGCCGTCGGGTCGCACGGCGCTGCGACTCCAGTCGCTCACGCAGGTTCGGTGGGCGATGCGCCACTCGCCGCTCCGACGCTCGTAGCGGTCGAGGTAGCGGCCGTTCGAGACCTGGTCGACCACGTCGTCGCCGCGACGGAAGCGGTACCAGCCGGTCCAGTGCACCTCGCCGTACGCGGTGTCGCCGTCGAGCTCGATCAGAACGTTTCCGTTGTCGTGGTGCGTCGAGATCCATGTGCCGACGAACCCCATGACCCAGTCGACGTACTCGAGCGCGTTGCCGTCGAACGCGCCGTGGTCGTCGGTGCCGTCGGGCCAGTAGCAGCCGCGCAGCGCGTCGGCGTCGAGCCGGTCGACGGCGCGGCTGTAACGGGCGCTCAGCTCGGTGATGTCGTGGGTGTCGGCCAGCGCCCGTAGGCGCGCCAGGTCGGCGTCGGTCATCTCAGCCACGGCGCGCCCCTCACCCGTCGACCAGCACGAACATGAGCTCGCACTCGCAGGCCACCTTGCCGTCGAGCGACGCGGTCCCTTTGCCCTTGCCGGCGCGCGCCGACATGCGGCCCAGCTCGACGGCGAGCTCGAGCGTGTCGCCCGGGACCACCTGACGGCGGAAGCGGGCGCCGTCGAGGCCGCCGAACAGCGGGAGCTTGCCGGCGAAGCGCTCGTCGGTGAGCACGGCGATGGCGCCGAGCTGGGCGATGGCCTCGGCCATCAGCACACCGGGCAACGTGGGCCGGCCGGGGAAGTGGCCGGGGAAGAACCACTCGTCGCCGCCGAGCCGCCACCGGCCTTTGGCGGAGGTGCCGGGGACCAGCTCGGTGACCTCGTCGACGAACAGGAACGGCGGCCGGTGCGGCAGCACGTCGGCCGGGCGGGGCATCGCGCTCACGCCAGGGCCTCGAGCAGCTTGGTGGGCGTGTCCTTCGCGCTGATCTTGTACCAGGCGTGCTCGACCTTGCCGGCGCCGTCGATCAGGAACGCCGAACGCTCGATGCCCATGTAGACCTTGCCGTAGTTCTTCTTCTCCTTCCACACGTCGAACGCCTCGGCGACGGCATGGTCGACATCGGACAGGAGCGTGAACCCGAGGGAGTACTTCGTGTCGAACTTGGCCAGCGCCGCAGGCTTGTCGGGGCTGAGGCCGAGAACGACCGTGTCGCCGATCTGGTCGGCGATGTCCCGCAACCCGCAGGCCTGGGTGGTGCAGCCGGGCGTGTCGGCCTTCGGGTAGAAGTACACGAGCACCCTGCGGCCCTTGAAGCCCGAGAGCGTCACCGGGTTGCCGTGCTGGTCGGGAAGGGTGAACGCGGGAGCCTTGTCCTTCGGGGCGAGCATGGGGCCGACGCTACTTGGCGCGCCGCTTGATGCCGTGCCCGAAGAAGCCGCCCCGGGGCCGGGCGTGGGCGTGGTAGTGCTCCGGGATCTGGCGCAGGTTGTCGTCGACGTAGTGCTCGTACTCGAAGTGCTCGAGCACCACGGCGCCGAGCTTGGCGTGCAGGCTCGCCTTCACGTCGTCGGGCGGTTGGTTGTCGTGGCTTCGCCACACGACCATCGGCACGCTGCACGACTCGCACTCGGCGATCCAGCACTCGTCGTCTTCGTAGAACCACTCGGTCAGGCGGGCTGCCTCGCAGAGCTCGCAGATGCGCTCCATCCCCATGGGTTCATCGTTTCACACGGGCCCGGACGCGACGGAGCCCCGTACGAGCGGAGGCGACCGCTCGTACGGGGCTCACGTGCCCGAGGACCCGGGCCGGCGGGGGGAGCGCCGGCCGTGTGGGTCAGAGCTTCAGATCGGCCGGCAGGATGACGCTGTCGATCACGTGGATGACACCGTTCTTGGCGACGATGTCGGTCTTGGTCACGGTGGCCTTGTCGATCATGACCTTGCCGCCCTCGACCGTGAGGGTGGCCTCGCTGCCCTCGACGGTCTTGACCTTGCCGGGCTTCACGTCGGCCGCCATGACCTTGCCGGCGACCACGTGGTACGTGAGGACCTGCTTCAGGGCCTCGACGTTGGCGCCCAGCTTGTCGAGCGTGGCCTTGTCGACCTTGGCGAACGCCTCGTCGGTCGGCGCGAACACCGTGAACGGCCCGGCACCCTTCAGGGTGTCGACGAGGCCGGCCTTGGTGAGCAGGCTGGCGAGCGTGTTGAACGAACCGGCAGCGACGGCGGTGTCGACGATGTCCTTGTCGACCATGGCGGCACCGGCCGTCGTGGCCGTCGCAGCGGCGGCGGACGTGGCGGCGGGGGCGGCGTCCTTGCTCGAGCTCCCGCAGGAGCTGAGGACCAGGCCGGCGGCGACGAGCGCGCCAAGGGTGAGGGAACGGATGCGCATCAGGGATCTCTCCTGGGTCGGTTTGGGGACGGCGGGTGGCGCCGGCCTCGGAGGTGCTCGGCCGTGGGAAGGCCGGACACTCTCTCTACGGACCCGGATCAGGGCTGGATGACCGAATTAGCAGTAACGACGGTCACACCTGGTCGATGGCCGTCCGGACCTCGGCGATGTACTCCCCGACGGCATCGGCCCCGCCCGCCATCAGCCGCCGTACGACCGACGCCCCCATGATGACGCCGTCGGCCACCTGCACCGCCTCGGCGGCCTGCGCCGCGTTCGACACACCCACCCCGATGAGCACGGGCACGTCGGTCACCGCCTTCAGGCGGCGGGCCAGCGCCACCGCGGTGGCGGCGAGCGCGTCGCGCTCCCCCGTCACGCCCAGCAGGCCCACGGCGTAGACGAAGCCCCGTGCGCGCGCGCAGATCCGCGGCAACCGCTCGTCGGGCGCGGTGGGCGCGGCGAGCAGCACGGTCTCGACGCCGGCGGCATCAGCCGCCTCGCACCACGGCCCCGCCTCCTCGAGCGGGAGATCGGGCAGGATGCACCCGACCACGCCCCCACGCCGCAGCGACGCGGCGAAGCGCTCGTGGCCGGCGTGGAACGCCAGGTTGTAGTACGTCATCACGATCAGCGGGACCTGCACGTCGAGCGTGGCGGCCTCGTCGAGCACGCTGGTGGGCGTGGCCCCGGCGTCGAGCGCCAGCTGCGACGCCTCCTGGATGACGGGCCCGTCCATGACCGGGTCGGAGAACGGGATGCCGATCTCCACGGCGTCGGCGCCGTTGGCCACCGCGGCGCGCACGGCCTCGGTCCACCCCGGCAGGCCGCCCGTGATGTACGGAACGAGCAGCTTGCGGCCCGCGGCGCGCTTGGCTCGGAACGCCGCTTCCAGCGGACCCGCGGTCACAGCCGGTCCTTCAGGATCTCCATCATCTGCCCGACGTCCTTGTCGCCCCTGCCCGACAGGTTGACGAGCACCGTCTTGCCCGCCAGCTGCGGTGCCGCCTTCACGATCCAGGCGATGGCGTGCGCCGGTTCCAGCGCGGGGATGATCCCCTCGCTGCGCGAGAGGAGCTGGAACGCCTCGATGACCTCGGCGTCGGTGACCGCCTCGTACCGAGCCCGCCCGATCGAGCCGAGGTAGCTGTGCTCCGGGCCGACGCCCGGGTAGTCGAGGCCGGCCGAGATCGACTGGGCCTCCTCGACCTGCCCGTGCTCGTCCTGCATCAGGTAGCTCTTCATGCCGTGCACCACGCCAGGCACGCCGCGCCCGACCGCGGCGCCGCCCGCCGGTTCGGCGCCCACCAGCTCGGCGGCCGTGTCGACGAAGCCCGAGAAGATGCCGATGGCGTTCGAGCCGCCGCCCACGCACGCCACCACGACGTCGGGGTCCGCGCCGCCAAGCCGGGCCCGGCACTGCTCGCGGGCCTCGTCGCCGATGACGCGGTGGAACTCGCGGACCATCCACGGGTACGGGTGGGGACCCATCACCGAGCCCAGGCAGTAGTGGGTCGACTCGACGGTGGCCACCCAGTCGCGCATGGCCTCGTTGACGGCGTCCTTCAGCGTGCGGCTGCCCGAGTGCACGGACTCGACCTCGGCGCCGAGCAGCTTCATGCGGAAGACGTTGAGCGCCTGGCGCTCGACGTCGACCGCTCCCATGTACACCTTGCACGACATGCCCATGAGCGCGGCGGCCGTGGCCGAGGCCACACCGTGCTGGCCGGCGCCCGTCTCGGCCACCAGCCAGGTCTTGCCCATCCGCTTGGCCAACAGCGCCTGACCGAGCACGTTGTTGATCTTGTGGCTGCCCGTGTGGTTGAGGTCCTCCCGCTTGAGCAGCAGTCGGATGCCGAGCTGGCGCCCGAGGTTGTGGCACTCGGTCACGGGTGACGGGCGCCCGGCGTAGTCGCGCAACAGGTCGGCCAGTTCGGTCCGGAAGCCGTCGTCGGCCCAGGCGGTCCGGAACGCAGACTCCAGCTCCTCGCAAGCCGGTACAAACGTCTCGGGCACGAACCGGCCCCCGAACTCCCCGAACCGCCCGCTAGCAATGGGCTCAG
>JANPGL010000654.1:0-1850 GCA_031423915.1 Actinomycetes bacterium
GTAGCCGAGCTCGTCGGCGATGCTCCGCAGCGCGCGCGCCGGGCGCTCGGTCAGCACCGCCGCCCGCCAACCACCGAGCCGCTCGCGGTCGAGGGGAACGACCGGTCCTCCCGTCGCCGCGTCGGCGATGCCCAGCACGTCGAGCAACGTGACCACCGGATCCTCGCCGCTCTCGATCAGGTCCTCGAGACGCGTCATTCGAGCGCGATCGGGGCCGAGCTGCTCGGCGAGGTCGAGCAGGTTGCCGTTGGCCTGGCGCCACGTGTCCTCGGCGGCGCGCTGGCCCGACGTGCCGGCCAGCTCGGCGACGGCGGCGAACGGGTGACGGACCAGGTGCAGCACCCGGAGGCCGGGCCAGGCGTCGACGAGCGCGGCGAGCGCGGCGGGGTCGCCGGCGAGCTCCTCGTCGAGCACGACCGCCGCCTGGGCGAACGCATCGGGGGCCGCCATGTCGAGGTCGTCGCGCACCACCGTCGGCGCGGCGGCGAGCAGGGCGGCGCGTACGGCGGCGAGCCCCGACCCGGGCGCGGCCAGCACGAGTGTCGAGCCGGCGCCGGCCGCATCGGCGGCACCGATCGACCCGGCGGCCTCGCCGGCGAGGGCTCCGCGGTGCTCGAGCGCCGCCAGCAGTGTCGCCGCCAGCGTCTGCACCGACGGTTCCTCGAACATCTCGCGAGGGTTCAGGCCGATGCCCATCTCTACCGACAGCTTGGTCGTCAGCTCCACGATCATGATCGAGTCCAGGCCCAGCGCGACCAGCCCGATCTGGGGCTCGACCGCGTCGGCCTGGAGGCCGAGCACGGCCCCGATGCGCGTGCGGGTGACCTCGAGCACGAGCGCGCCGCGCTCCGCCACCGGCGCGGCCAGGATCTCGGCACCCCGATCGCGGTGCTCCGACGCGACGACCGAGTCGGAGGTGGTCACCAGCTGCGACAGCAGCGGGCTGGCCGAGCTCGCCGACAGCTGGGTCTGCGTCATCGGCATCACGAGCGCCTGCACGGCGTCGGCAGCGAGCAGGTCGAACAGCAGCGCCATGCCGCTGTCGACGCCGATGGCGTGCTGCCCCTGCCGGCCGCGCTGGCGCTCGAGGTCGTCGCGGTCCGCCATGCCGGCGGTCCAGGCCCCCCAGTCCACCGACAGGGCGGCGCGGCCACCGGCGCGGCGCAGGTGGGCGACGCCGTCCATGAACGCGTTGCCGGCCGCGTAGTTCGCCTGTCCCGGGGAGCCGAGCAGGCCCGCGGCGGACGCGAACATCACGAAGGCGTCGAGCGGTTCCTCGGCCAGGAGCTCGTGGAGGTTCCACGTGCCGGCCACCTTCGGGGCGAGCGCACCCTCGACGTCGTCGTCGGTCATGTCCGAGATCGAGCGGTCGCGGAGCACCCCGGCGGCGTGGAAAACGCCCCGGATGGCCGGCCACCCGGCGGCCCGGTACTCGTCGAGGAACCTAGCGAGCGCCGCCCGGTCGGCGATGTCGAGTGCGGCGACGTGCACGGTCGCGCCGAGCTCCTCGAGCGCCCGGACGGCGTCGACGCGAGCCCGGGCGGGGTCGTCGGCGGCGAGGGTCGACCAGGACGTGCGCGGGGGCACGGCAGAGCGCCCGACCAGGATCAGCCGCCTCGCCCCGCGCTCCACCAGCGCACGCGCCGTCGCCAAGCCCAGGGCACCGAACCCACCGGTCACGAGGTGGGCACCGGCTTTGCCGATCGGCGCCCCCACCGCGGCCTCGGGCGGCGCCGGACGAAGGCGGGCCACGAACGTCTCGCCGCACCGGCGCGCCAGCCAGGTCTCGTTGCCGGCCACCGTCAGAAGGTCGACGACGACCGCCTCCTCGTCGGCGGCGCCGGCGCCGG
>JANPGL010000655.1:0-5242 GCA_031423915.1 Actinomycetes bacterium
GGTGGCGCATGGCTTCGGCGAGCACATCGGCCGCTACCGCAACCTCGTCGACGCCGCCGTGCCGCTCGGGTACGCGGTGGACGGGCCCGACCACCGCGGCCACGGCCGCAGCGGCGGGCACCGCGCGCTGATCGACCGGCACGAGTACCTGCTCGACGACCTCGACCGGGTGTTCGCCAAGGCCGCGGCCGACCATCCCGGGGTACCGGTGTTCCTGCTCGGCCACTCGATGGGCGGCAACATCGCGCTGGCCTCGGCGCTCCGGGGCCGACAGCGGCTGGCCGGCCTCGTGCTGTCGGGTCCGGCCGTCACCACGGCCGGCGTGCCGCGCGTGCTCCAGGTGCTGGCCCGCGTGCTCGGGCGCGTGGTGCCTCGCCTCGGCGTGACGCAGCTGTCGGCGGCGGGCGTGTCGAGCGATCCGGCCGTGGTGGCCGCCTATGAGGCCGACCCGCTCGTCTTCCACGGCAAGATGCCCGCCGGCACGGGCGCGGCGATCCTGGCCACGTCGAAGCGGTTCCCGGCGCAGCTGCCGTCGTTGAAGGTGCCGTTGCTCGTGGTGCACGGGTCGGCCGACGCGCTGGTGTCGGTGGAGTCCGGCCGTACGGCGCACGCCCTGGCGGGCAGCGCCGACAAGACGCTGAAGGTCTACGACGGCTTCGCCCACGAGGTGATGAATGAACCCGGCCGCACCCAGGTGCTCGCCGACATCACCGCCTGGCTCGACGCTCGCGTGTAGCCGGCCTCGACGTGCACCAGGACCTCCACGCGATCCGGGCGTTCCTGGCGGAGCGCTTCGACGATGTGCGCGACGTGGCCGAGCTGGTGCCGGGCGGGTGGTCGAGCGCGTACTCGTTCCGCTCGGGCGACCGCGACCTGATCCTGCGGCTCGGACCGCACGCGGAGGATTTCGCCAAAGAACGGTACGCCGCGACCTGGCACGCGACCGGCGTACCCGTACCCGAAGTTCTCGATCTCGGCGAGGCCTTCGGTGACTGGTGGATCGTCTCGCAGCGACACGAGGGCGAGAAGCTCGCCGACCTCGACCCGGGGCGCGTGCCGCGCGTCATCGAGCGCTTGTTCGAGGTGCTGGTGGCGATGCGCCAGATCCGGCTGCCGGGGCGCGGGTTCGGACTCTGGACGACACCGGGGTGCGACGCGCCGGCCGCCACCTGGCGCGACCATCTCCGTGGCGTCGCCATCCGCGACGAGACCCGCCTGGTCGATTGGCGACGGAAGCTGGCAGCACACCCACGGGCGAGCGACGCCTTCCGGCGAGGCTGCGCGGCGCTCGACGAGCGCACGACCGACGTGCCCGACACGAGGGGGTTGGTGCACGCCGACCTCCTCCTCAACCATCTCGTGGACGGCGACGACCGGGTGACCGCGGTGTTCGACTGGGGCAACGCCATGGCGGGCGATCCGCTCTTCGACGTCGCCTGGATCCTGTACTGCATCCCGTGGTTCCCGGCGATCGACCGGCACCACGTCCTGGCGCTCGCCCGCCGTCACTTCCCCGACGACGACGTCGACCGGCTCCTGCCGCTGTACGAGCTCCACATCGGCGTTGCCAGCCTCCAGTACCAGGCGTACGCCGACGACCTCACCAGCCTGGAGCGATCGGTCGCCAGCATCGCCACGCTCCTGGACGTGATCGAGGGCCGACGCGACGGCTAGCCCGACGACGTCACGGTCGGCGTACTCGCCAGCGGTGACGGGGGAAGTCGAGGGTCCAATCGGCTTGGACGATCGCCGGCATCCCGAGCACGAACGTGATCGGCCGCTCGATCACGGCGTTGAGCGGACCGAAGTCGACGACCGCACACACGCTCGGGTAGAGCTCGATGCCCCCGACGCGGCACGCCGCCATGCGGCACAGCTCGCTGGGCACCTCGACACCGGCGGAGTCGACACCACGGGCCGATCGGATGGGCTCGAACAGGTGCGGGTGTGCCCGGGCGACGCCGACGTCGACGGCGCTGAGCCCGGCACCCGTGTCCCAGCAGGCCGACGCGACGAACGACTCGAACTCCACCGGCACCATCGGCTGCGCGCCGACGAGGGACGAGAGGTCGAACCAGTCGCCCTCATCTCGGGCCGTGCGCCCGTCGAGCTCGAGCTGCTGCTCGCCGAACCGGAAGTCGCAGCGGAACCGCCCCAGCGCCGTCATGCCGAGCAGCGGCGACGGCGACGACCCCGCGGCCAGCCGCGTGGCCGCCACGTCGTCGATGACGAGATCGCCCATGCGGAGCCGCGGCACGACGACCTCGTCGTCGCCCAGGCCGGTGCCGCTGAGCCCCACCGCCGGGTCGACGCCGACGACCGGCAGCGCCTGCGTCGTGGGCAGCATCGGCACGGTGCACCGGGCGGCACCGGTGTCGAGCCGGAACCGAACGAGGGCATCGCCGATCGCGCCGTCGACCCACACCTCGATCGCCTCGACGTCGATCGGGTCGTTCGCCACCCGCAGTCGCACCGTCGCCATGCGCGAGTCTCGCTCGATCGACACCTGCGCCGTGACGGACCCGGGCACCCGATCGATCGACGAGTGCGCCGTCCGGGGGCCGGACACCTTCGGGACCAGCTCGCAATCCGGGACGACGCGACGATCGTGGGGCAGTCGAGAGAGCCAAAGAGACACGGCCTGGCGCCTGGCAAACGAGCGCCGCCGGGCAATCGGCGCTATCAAGCGTTGACTTTCGCGGCGCGATGGGCCGTCAACACATGTTGACGATTGGGTGTGATGATCCTAGGATTGCCGGGTGGAGATCGCTCCGTCGGCGCGCAGACACGGTGTCGCCGACGAGGACATACTCCACGCCTTCCGGAACCACCTGAAGGCGTTCGAGACCAACGACCCCGACGTCACGATGTTCATCGGTCCATCCGGGAGCGGCGACCTCCTCGAGGTCGGCGTGGTGATCGACGATGAGGGCGTGGCGATCATTCACGCGATGCGAGCACGACCGAAGTTCCTGAAGGGATGGTGGACACGATGAGCCCGACACGAGCCGAACGAGCAGCGGCGTTGGAGGCCTGGGCCGACGAGGTCGACGAAGCAGACCTCGTCGAGATCGACACCGACTCACTCAAGTCCATCGCCGCGTACGCCGACCGCCTCGATCGTCTCGAGGCTGCGCTCGCCGACGCCGTACGGCAGGCCCGACACGATGGTCGATCGTGGAGCGCCATCGGCACGATGCTCGGTGTCTCGAAGCAGGCCGCGCAACGCAAGTACTCGAAGCTCGCGAGCTGACCGAGCCGATCTGAAGCGATCGGTGGGGCGTCCGGTGCCGGGCTCGGCGATCAGAGGGTCGTCTGCCTTGTCTGGCCTGGGTCCGATGAGTTCCTCGGTCCGTCGGCGTCCTAGCTGCTGTGGAAGCACGGAACCTCGCTGACCTCTACGGAACCCCGCTCATCGGTTGGTCCCTGGTGCGGGCACGCCTCGATCGGGGGGTGACCCAGGCGCCCGGCACCGGTGGTCCGGATCGGCACACCTGCTGGCTGGCGACGATCGACCCCGACGGCGGCCCTCACGTGACTGGCGTCGGCGCTCTCTGGTCCGACGACGCGTTCTGGTTCGAGACCGCTCGCACGTCTCGCAAGGGCCGTAACATCGCCCGCGATCCACGCTGCACCCTGAGCCTGGCGACGTCGGACTTTGATCTCGTCGTCGAAGGACGCGCTGAGCTCGTCACCGATCCCGATGTCGTGGCCGCGCGAGCGGCGGAGTGGGCCGAGGGCGGGTGGCCGGCGCAGGTCGACGAGACGGGCAGCGCGCTGACCGCGCCGTTCAGCGCACCGTCTGCCGGGCCGCCGCCGTGGCACGTCTACCGGATCGCGCTACACGCCGCCACCGCGGTACTGACGGTCGAGCCGGGTGGGGCAACTCGCTGGCGATTCTGAAGCTTCCGGCGGGTGGCGCGCGGCCGGGGAGCGATCGGCGCCCAGCTCGGCATGACCCGCCCAGGTGCCCGCCAGCGCTTCGAGCGCCTGGTCGAGCACTGAGCTCCCCCGGCGTTTCCCGCGGGAAACAACAAGCCTCGAGTTGCCGCTCGGGACGTGGACACCACAGGGGACACAGGCAGGATTCGCTCGCGGTGTGGGGGTCGTCGGCGCCGGGGCAGTCCCACGGTGGCGGCACGGGGCGTCCGAGCAGTCGACCGGCGAGCCAGCGGTCCTCGGCCCACGCCAGGTGCTTGACGATCCCGCCGAAGGTCAGTTCGCTCGCCGGGAGTAGACGCGCGGAGGTTTGGTCCCAGGTGACCCGGCGAGCGAGGCCCGAACGAACGGGACACTCCGGTGGTCCGTCGAGCCTGAGACCGTTCCTCTTTCGAGAATCGGCACAGCACCGTCAACACACGTTGACGATGGTCGATTCGCGAACGCGCTCGAAGAGCGACGCGGCCATGGCGCGCTCCACGGCCGGTTCGCTCGTTTCGCCGAGTACTCGGCGCGGAGCTGCTCGGCCCGACAAGCGCCGAACGGTCCGTCAGCCACCCGGTTTCGTGACGACGCGCTCGAGAAGGCTGGCGATCTCGTCGAGCGGTGGGTTCGTAGAGGCGACGTGCATGACGAGGTCGTAGACGTCGTCGTTGCGGGCCCGCGAGGCCTTGGTGCCGTTGATCTCGAGGAACACTGCGGTGGCGAGCCAGCCGAGACGCTTGTTGCCGTCGACCAGCGCGTGGTTGTTGACGGTCGACTGCAGCAGGGCGGCGGCCTTGGTCATCAGGTCCGGGTAGGCGTCCTCGCCGAACAGGGTCGTTTGTGGGCGGGCGACAGCGGAGCCGAGCAGCCCGATGTCGCGGACTGGTGGAGGGTCGCCGAGCAACTCGCGAGCGAGGTCGATGAGGTCGTCGAGGTCGAGGAACTGGACCGGGGCGGTAACTGGCCGAGGCGGCGGAGGGCGTCGGCGTGCTTGTCCATCACCAGGCGCGCCGCGGCACCGACCCGATCGCGGTGCTGACCGCGGGCCACGAACTCTCGGACGGCCTTGCGAGCGGCTTCCTGCATGGAGATACCTTCGGCTTCGGCGCGGTCGCGCAGTGCGTCCTGCTCTTCCTCGGTGAGCCGAAGGGTCATGGCCATACGATCGATGGTATCGGAATGATACCACCCTGACAACCGCTGCGAACGGTCTGACGGGTCGCCATCACCACTGCGGCGGTGCACTTCGCCGACGCGGCTGACCGTTCCACTCGGCGAGCGGAGCGGATTGCCACCACCAGTCGCCGTCCTGCGGCGG